>SKNG01000030.1 GCA_007120685.1 Paracoccaceae bacterium
CGCCCGCGCGCGAGGCGCTGGCCGACAGCCGCACGCTGCGCGGGACCGGCGCAGCCGGGGTCGCCACCGTCGGCGCCGCCGGTGTCGAGGTCGCGCAGGAGGTGCTGACGGAGGCGCAGGACGCTGTGCTGCCGCTGGTCCCCTGGCTCGACAGCCTCCGCTGGCTCTTCATCGTCCTGGCGCTGGGTGGGATCGCGGTGGCCGTCTGGGCGCGACTCGACGACTGGAAGAAGGGCCTGCGCTGATGTGGGCCAGCCTTGTGGTCGGGCTTCTCGCCCGGCCAGGAGCGCGGCGGGTGGCGGCCATCGCCCTCGCCCTGCTCACCATCGCCCTGTTCATCCTCAACCTTCGCCGCACGGCCGAGCGCGCAGGCCGCGCCGCCGAGCGACTCGAAACCCTGGAGCGCACCGATGCCATCCACCGCCAGATGCTGGACGCAGCCAGCCGCCGCCCTCGTAATCGCGACGATCTTCTTGACCGCTTGCGCGACGGCAGGTTCTGACGCCCCGCCCGGCGCCTGCTCGCCCGTGGTAGCGTACAGGCAGGCCGAGCAGGCACGCGTGGCCGAGGAAATAGCAGCACTGCCCGAGGGGGCGCTGATCCCGGGCTGGCTCGCTGACTACGCCGTCCTGCGCAATCAGGCGCGGACCTGTGGAAGAAGGTGATTGGGCAGCACCGTTCGATGGCGCGGCGCAAATCTTGCCTATCCCGCGGTTCTCTGCTGACGTGCGGATGGTGCTGCCGCGGCTTTTCACACCGGGTCGATCATGTTTCCAAGCAGGATGGCGGTCATGTCGAGGGGGGCTTCGGCGGGGTGGGCGGACAGGTCGATGCCCTGGCCATAGGCGACATTCCCGGCGGTGATGCCGGAAAGATCGGCCGCGGCATCAAGGAACACCCATTGCGGGGCGTTGGGCGTCGCCAGGCCGACGGCGTGGCGCAGCACGTCCAGCGCGTCGCCCGCCGTCACCTGTCCGTCGCCGTTCATGTCGGCGGCGATGAAGTCCATCGCCCCCGCCGGCCCGAAGGAGGGCTGCAGCCCCACCGCCATGCGCAGCACGTCGAGCGCGTCGCCGGCGGTGATCATGGCCTGGCCGGGCGCGAAGCCGTGGCTGGCCGTGACCACCCCCGCCCCCGGCGGCAGCCCGGCCAGCGAGAAGCCGCCGTCCGGCCCGGTCAGCGCCGTCAGCGTGCTGCCGTCGGGCAGCGTGGCCTCGACCTCGGCCCCGGCCAGCAGCGCGCCGCCGCGGGTGGTGATCACCCCGGCGCGATCCAGGCTCAGCGCGGCGAGGAACAGCGCGTCGCTGTTGTTGGTCATGTCGGCGTCGAAGACCGCGGCCGAGACCTCGGCCATCACCGGCTGCACCATCGGCCCCAGCCCGGCGGGCAGGGCGAAATCGAGCCGCAGGCTTTCGCCGGGGGCAAGGCTGTCCAGCGCGATCGCGCTGCTGGCTGCCGTCAGCGGGTCGGCGCCGGGCAGGGCCGGGGCGTTCAGCACCGCCTCGGGCACGGTCAGGTCCAGCACCCCCGCACCGCTGGCGATGTCGCCCCGGTTTTCCACCGTGACCGAGAGCACCGAGGCGCCGCCGGCGGCCGCCTGCTGGTCCAGGCTCACCGCCAGATCGGCCGCGCCGGTGACCTCGATCGGCGTGGCGAACATGGCGACCTGCGGTGCCAGCCCGTCGCCTTCCGCGCGCGCGTGCAGCCACCAGGTGCCGCTGGCCAGCGCGGCGAAATCCCAGTCGAAACTCAGCGCGCCGGCCTCGTTCGCCGGCACCACGGCCTCGATCACATCGAGGCCCGACAGCGCATCGGGGGTGTCCGAGACGAAGAGCGTCAGCGCCACCGCCTCGGCATCGCCGGGGTCGAGGTCCAGCGCGATCACGCCCTCGCGCGCGCCCGGGGCGATTGTGACCTCGGTGATCGTGGCCTGCGCGCTGGCAAGCATCTCGCTGGCCTCGTAGCGCACCGCGCCCAGCCCGGCCTCGTCCGCCAGCCGCACGTCCCAGATGCCGGCGGCGGGGTTGAGCAGCGCCACATGCCGGCCGGTGGGGCCGGTCAGGTCCTCGACCAGCGCGATGCCGGCGGCCAGCCCGGTATCGGCGCCGAAATCGGCCTCGGTCAGCACCGTGCCGTCGGGGGCGATCAGTTCCAGCCGGGCGGCGTCCGAGGCGTTCTCCCACTGCGCCGAGAGGATCACCAGCTCCAGCTCCGGCGCCAGTTCCCAGCTGCCCAGCGCCTCGATATCCCGCCGCCCGAGAACTTCGTAACGACCGTCAAGCCAGAAGCGAAGGCCAACCGAAGTGGTGCCATAGAAGGGGATCGAGAAGCTGGTCCAGGCGGCGGCGAAATCGTTGGAATTGTCGCCGTCCGAGGAAAACACCGCCAGCCCGTTGCCCGAACGCGACAGCCCGCCGATCAGCGGCAGCGCCTCGGGGAAGGTGGCCACGGCCGAGACCGAGGCATTGACCAAGACCAGCTCGTCACCCAGATACTGGCTGCTGAAACTGGCCGCGCCGGTGATGATGTCGCCCAGGAAGTTCGCCCCGACACTGGCGGTGAAGGTGGGGCGCGCGAAGTCCAGCGAGACCGCGCCATTGACCTTCAGCAGGTCGAAATCCAGCACGTCATCGGCATCGATGCCCAGCCAGCGGATCATCGGCGCGGCGATGCGCTCGATCTCGCCGGGCAGCAGGTATTCGACCTTGGTGCCGGCCTCTACCTCCAGCGTGACCTTGGCGCCCTCGATCTCGCCGCCGATATGGCCGCGCACCGGGGCCAGCGGCGTCGGGCCCAGCGACATGGTGATCTGGGCGCTGACCACCGGCCAGTCGTCGGGGTCCTGCGCGGCCAGGTTTTCCGCCGCCAGCTTGCCGCCCTGCACGAAGATGCCGGTGGTGCCCAGCGGCTTGTTCAGCCCGTCGATGCCGAAGGCGAAGCTGTCGATGGCGACGGGGTCCCATTTGGCGCCGATTTCGGCCTCCAGCGTCAGACCCTTGAACAGGAAGGGCAGCGTGCCCTTGAAGCCGCCGCCGAATTCCTTCTCGACCGTATCCAGCGAGAAGCTCATCTCCTCGATGAAGGGCCGGCCCTTGGCGGGCGTGCCACCCTCCTGGCCCTCGTACTTGATCTCGCCCACCACATCCCAGTTCCAGCCCTGCGCGTCCTTGCCGATGCGCAGATACTTGTCGCCGCGGGCGAAGAACGAGTCCGGGTCCTCCTGATCGCCGGCCAGATCCAGCACCAGCTTGCTGGTGGTGCTGTCGGACAGGAAGCTGTAGGACGATGCCACCGTCTCGCCCCAGGTCAGTTCGGCCTTGCCGCTGAAATAGGCGCTGTCGGTGATCAGATCATAATCGATCCCCAGGTCCGAGAATTCCAGCGCAAAGGGCGCCCCTTCGGGCAGCGGCAGCGCCAGGGCGTCATCGCTGAACCAGCGGCCCGTGCCCAGCGCCGAGAGGCCGAAGGCGGGGCCATCCTCGTCGATATGCAGCGCCAAGAGCCCGCCTTCGGTGGAGAAGGCGGTGAAGGCATCGCCGAAAACCAGATCGGTGCGCAGCACGATCTCCTCGGGGCGCAGGGCGAGGTCGGTGAACTGCATCTCGATCAGATCGCCGACCAGCCGGTGCGAGGCCTCGATGCCCTCGTCCTCGAAATCCGACACGGTGAGCGTCGCCATGTCGATGGTGAAGCCGCCCTGCATCAGGGGCAGCTCGGTGTCGAACTGCTCGGCAAACAGGCGACCCGAGACGGTCAGCTTGCCGTCCTCGATGGTCGCCTCGGCTTCCTCGATCCGGATCAGCCGCTCATTGCCGTCCTTGCGCCCGATATGCAGCGTGCCGCCGGGTTCCAGCGTGATCGGGCTCTCGCGCGTCTCCCGCCCCCAGGCGCCTGTAGGCTCCAGCCTGAGCAGGCCGGTATCGACCAGATCCCAGGCAAAACTGTCGCTGACCCGCCCGCCTCGGCTGCTCTCGGCGAGCACCGTCACTTCGTGCCGCCCCGGCGCGGCATCGGGCGCGGCACTGACCGTGGCAGTATCGGGATCAAAGCTGACGCCCTCGGGCAGGTCTTCGACGCTGTAGCCCAGCCGCCCGCCCTGCGGGTCCGAGAAATACGGATGCAGCAGGAAGCTGTCTTCGGCCGTGTCCAGAAGCGTTACGCGGGTATCGAACAGGGTGGAGACAGGTTTGCGAAGTTCTTCTGGAAGTGCGAGGGTGAGGTGGTCAATTCGCGCATAGCCGGGACCTTGCGGATGGATATCGGTCAAGAGTGTTTCGACCACACCCGCAGCAAGATCAGCCTTGTAGAGATTGTCCCAGCCACCGAACACCAGCGTGTCGGCGTCGAGTTGGACGTGCTGACCTATCTGATTGTAGCCACGCTCGAATTCCGTGGTCAGCAGGCGCGTGCCGTCGACCGTGCCATCGACCAGCCAGATGGCAAGCGCGTCGGGCTGCTGTATGTCGATCAGCAGGCGACCATCCGGCAGCGCCATGCCCGGGCTACTTAGCCCTCGCATTTCCACCACCCCCGCGTCGATCAGCCGAATGGTGCCTCTTTCCGTGCCATCGGTTATCCAGAGACCGGCCTGATCCCCTTCCGTTACAGAGAGAAGCAGCTTGTCATCGAACTCGGGCGACAAAGCATCAACCTTGGGGATCAATCTGAACTGTTCGATGCCTGCGGCCAGCAATTTGGTCCCTAGCTCGGTGCCGTCGGTCGACCAAAGGCCACGTTCCTGTCCGTCAAAGGCTGAAAAAATCAGTCCTCCTTGCGGCAACGGATGGATATCGCGTGGAAAGCTGCTGCCGGTGCCGGGGTTGATGTCCAACAGCAAGACGGTGCCTGCCTCGGTGCCATCGGTCACCCACCACTCTGCGCCCAAAGGCACGACACCGGCCGAAATCTCGGCGATCCGGTAGTTCACATCAACGTTCTCATCGCGCGCGACGGCGGAAACTGACGCGACCGAGACAGGCCCGATCCCCAGCGCTTCGAAGGTCTCTTGCGACGGGAAAAGCCAGCTTCCCCGCGACCAGCCGACGCTGTCGGTTTGCGAGACTTCACCGTTTGCACCGCTGTAGCTGACGGTGACCTGCGCTGTCTGCACCGCCACCTCGGCGAACAGCGCAGGACCAACCGCGACCGATACCGGGCCGGAACCGATGTTGTCGGCGCGGTAATCGACCGCACGGTCCGGGCCGGCCAGCGTGTTGACCCGGTAGTCCGAACCGTCGCTGCCGGAAAAGAGGACCGGCACGCGGGCACCCTGATCGCCGATCAGGGCCAGCGAGGTGACCGGGCCATAGGGGGTGAGTTCCAGCGCCTGCAGGTCCGCGAGGTCAAGTTTCTGAGAACCGCTGGCCCAGAACAGCGCGGTATCCTCGTCGATGGTGTGCAGGCCCAAGGGGACCCCCGAAGGATAGGGGCCTTCGCCGATGCTACGCTGGAAGGGATCAGGGGGAACCGGCCCTTCGATCACGGTTTCCGGCTCGGGTTCATAGAGTGCGGTGCCTGCCGGCGTGCCATCGGTAACCCATGTCACCCGCGGCGCGCCGGGAGTGATGATATCGAAGATGACGCGACCATCGGCAATCTGGGCAAAATTCCGGAATTCGCTCCCCTGCGCCCCCGGCGTGATGTCCTGTAGCATTTCCGTGCCGGCTTGCGTGCCGTCGGTGACCCACAATTCGCGCCCATGCCTACCGTCATCGGCCGTGAAGACCACATTGCCATTGCGTAGCGCGTGAAAATCCTCGGGGTTGCTGCGCTGTGCTCTACCCAGCTCGTCAAGACCGGGCCAGATGTCCTTCAGCAGCCGCGTTCCCTCTTCGGTGCCATCTGTTATCCAGAGTTCACGCCCGGTTCCGCCACGGTCCGGGCTGCTGCCATCATAGGCGCTGAAGACTACCCGCCCGTCTGCCAAGACGGTCATCTCGCGCGGGGCGCTGCGCACGCTTTCGCCGATCTGCTTGACAAGCACCGTGCCTTCCGGCGTTCCATCACTGACCCAGAGTTGATTGCGATGGAAAAGTTCGTCGCTCGCGTGCAACAACACCCGGCCGTCGGGCAGAACGGCGAAATCCGGCGGGTTTTTATGAACAGGATCCGGGTCGATGAAATGTCTGTTCAGCAAATAGCCCGCGGTGTTGTGGCGGACGATCCGAGTTCCCTCTGCGGTGCCATCTGTTGCCCACAACGAGTAACCATGTTCGCCATCATCGGCGGTGAAGAAAACAAGACCGGACATGGATCACTCCCTTCATCAGGCGCGCGGCACTCTCACCCCGCGGTGGGTTTCAGACCAGCGTGGAACCGTCCACATCCGAGGAGCGCCGGCGCCGGATCGGTCACTGAGGGCCACCAACACTTCGACCGGAACAAGTAAACATGGCTCCGCGAACCTGGAAGGCATGCGCCTGACCGAGGCACGCAACTGTCAAGTATTTGACGACCTGCGCCTTTTGTTGCCTTGATCCAGATCAAATTTTGACGACTGCGAGTTATCGAGCGCTGTAAGGTGGGAGCCGATCAAAACCACGTGGCTATTCTGCAAGACCGTTGAACACGCTGGCTGGATCGAGAGCCTGGGCTCCCGCGGCCTCAAAGACTGGATGATCAGGCGTCTTGTGCGCGGCCGATCATCCCAAAGCCTGCCTTAGGTTCTGCGCCACCGCGTCCGCCGCCATCCGCACCGGCTCGGCGGCGAGATGGGCGTAGCGTGCCGTTGTCTGGACCTGCGTGTGGCCGAGGAGCTTGCCGATCATCGGCAGGCCCTGACCCGATGCGACGGCGGTGGAGGCGAAGGTGTGGCGCAGGTCATGGATACGCACGTCCTTGACGCCGGCGCGGGCGCGGACGCGCTGCCAGAAGGGCTGCAGGTCGCTCAGTGGCTTGCCCGGCAGGGTGCCGGTGATGACCCAGGGGTTGCCTTCGATGCGCTGGGCGTCGCGCAGGAGGTCGACGGCGGGCAGTCCGAGATGGACGACCTTGGCGCCGGACTTGGAATCCGGCAGGCGCAGAATGCGCTCGGCCGGGTCGATGTATGCCCATTTCAGCGTCATGATCTCGTTCAGCCGACATCCGGTCAGAATCAGCAGGCGCGCGGCGAGGATGGCCGAGGGCAGTTCGATCCCCTCCGCCTCCATCTCGCGCAGCACCTCGCCGATCCGGCGCAGTTCCGCCGCGCTGAGAAAGCGCTCGCGCTTCTCCTCGGGATACTTGCGGATGTGCTTGCGCGGATTGGTGCCGTCCGGACGCAGCCCCCACATCTCTGCGAGGCTGAATATCTTCGAGACCACCTCGAGGCAGCGGTTCGCCTGATAGGGGATGTGGCGCATGTCATGATGAAACTTCGCGACGTCGGCGCGGGTGATCCCGGTGACCGTCAGCTGGCCGAGCGCGGGCAGGATGAAGCGTTCGAGATTCCGGCGATACTCCTTGGCCGTGCTCGCCTTCACGCGGATCGCGATGTGTTCCTTGTCGAACCGCTCTGCCAGTTCCTTCACCGTGATCGCCTTACGCCCCGCGTCCCGTTCGGCGGCGGGGTCCTCGCCGTTGCGGGCGGCGGCGATGATGGCGATGGCGCGGCTGCGCGCTTGCTCACAGGTCAGGACGGTGCTGGGCCCGAGGCTGATGCGCCGCGTTCGGCGTCCGGCGCGATACTGGACCACATAGCCCTTGCGCCCGCTCGGCAGCACGCGCAGCCCGAAGCCAGGGATGTCGCTGTCCCAGACGAAATGCTCGGCGGGCTGAGCCTCGGCGGCGTCGACAATGCGTTTGGTGAGCTTGGGCATGGTGGGCGGCCTTCCGGTTCTCTTCGCTCTACTGTGCGGAAGGCGTCGTGATAGTCAACGAACACATTGATATTGCGCAGGAAAAGGAAGTGGCGCGCGTTTCTGTGCAAGCCGTTTCTTCGTGTCCGTTTGGGGGGGTGAAGATCATTTCAACGACTCAATACGCAGCTTTCGGTTCGTCCATTTGACTGTTAGGTTGCCGCGATCGAATGCCATGCAGGCGGCCCGTGTCCGGGCTCCTGCGGTTGCCATCGTTCGCGGCCGGCCCGGGTAGGTCCAGGCAGCACCAGCCTCGCGCCATGGCGAACGGGAAAGCTGCAGCAACGGGGAATGGGCCATCATGACCGGAACAAACGGAAAGCCCGCGCCGACCCGGCCATTGGCAGGGGATGCCGGTCGCAAGCCGCAACTCCCTGCCGTCGTTCGCCCGCCGCTGGATGCGGCCCACCGTGACCCGCATCCCTATGCTGCCCTCGATCGCGGCGTGATGGCCAGCCTTGCGCGCATGACCGGCGGCATTTCCCCGCATGCGATGATCGATGCCTGGGGCGACTGGGCCATGCATCTGGCGCGCGCGCCGGGCCGGCAACTGGAGCTGATGGAAAGGGCAGGGGCCAACTGGCTGAAGCTGGCGCAGTTCGCGGCCAGCGGGCTATGGGGAAAGCCTGCCGAAAAGCCCTTCAGGCCCGGCCTCCACGATACCCGCTGGTCGCATGACGGCTGGGACAGGTACCCCTTTGCGCTGTGGCAGCAGGGGTTTCTGGCCACGCAGGACTGGTGGCAGGCGGCCACCGACGATCTGCGCGGGCTGCGCAAGCAGAACAACGAGCGCACCGGCTTCATGATGCGCCAGCTTCTGGACACCGCCTCGCCCGCCAATTTTCCGATGGCCAACCCCGAGATCATCGAGACGACCTGGAAAAGTGCCGGCCGCAACCTGGTCGAAGGCGCGCTGCACTTTGCCGACGACGCCCGCCGCGTGCTGGCGCAGGAGCACCGCCCGGTGCCCGAGGCGTTTGCGCTGGGCACGGCGCTGGCGGCGACGCCCGGCAAGGTGGTCTGGCGCAACGACCTGATGGAACTGATCCAGTATGCCCCCAGCACCGAGCAGGTTCACGCTGAGCCGGTGCTGATCGTGCCGGCCTGGATCATGAAATACTACATCCTCGATCTGTCGCCGCATAACTCCTTCATCCGCTGGCTGGTCGATCAGGGGCATACGGTGTTCTGCATCTCCTGGCGCAACCCCGGTGCCGAACAGGCCGACCTGTCGCTGGAGGATTACCGGCTGAAGGGCATCATGGAGGCGCTGGATGTCATCGGCCGGATCGTGCCGGGGGCGCGGGTGCATGCCAACGGCTACTGTCTGGGCGGCACGCTGCTGGCGATCGCCGCGGCCACCATGGCCCGCGACGGTGACGACCGGCTGGCCTCGGTCACGCTGATGGCCGCGCAGGTCGATTTCGCCGAAGCCGGGGAATTGCTGCTGTTCCTCGACGAAAGCCAGGTCGCGTTCCTGGAAGACATGATGTGGTCGCAGGGCTATCTGGACCGGCCGCAGATGTCGGGCGCCTTTGCCGCCATCCGGTCCGAGGACCTGATCTGGTCGCGCGCCGTGCGCCGCTACTTCCTGGGCGAGCCGGACCTGCCCACCGACATCGGCGTCTGGGTCAACGACACCACCCGGATGCCGGCGCGGATGCATTCGGAATACCTGCGGGGGGTCTTCCTGGAAAACCGGATCACCGCCGGGCGCTTCGCCGTCGAGGGGCGGGTGATCGCGCTGAAGGACATCGAGGTGCCGATGTTCGTCGTTGCCACCGAAACCGACCATATCGCGCCCTGGCGGTCGGTCTGGAAGACCGCGCTGTTCACCGACTGCGACCTGACCTTCGTGCTGACCAAGGGCGGCCACAACACCGGCATCCTGTCAGAGCCCGGCCATCCGCGGCGTCACTACCGCATCGGCCACCGCCCCGCGGGGGGGCATTATCAGGGCCCGGATCGCTGGCTGGCCGCGCATGAGCCGAAACCTGGATCGTGGTGGCCGGAATGGGCGGACTGGTTGAAAGCACATGGCGGTGAGACCGGACCGCCCCCGGAGACGAAAACCCCGGCGCTGGGCGACGCACCGGGCAGCTACGTCCTGCAGCCCTGAGCGGCGATCGTCGGCGGCTCCTGCCCGGACGGGGATGCGTTCCGTGTTCGGACTGGTGAGGGGGCAGGCTCGCGGTGATCGGTGTCAAAGCGAATCGGCCATTGACGGCGTACGCATCCGCACCAAGCGGTGCGCCCGGGGGATTCCAGGCGGGCATACAGGGGCAAGCTGTATGGTAGAGGCTCACGATGATGGCGGGTGATCAGCACAAGACGCGCGCGTTTCTGGCCGATGCCATGGCACGGCTGGGAGGCGTGCAGGAGATCGAGACGCATATCTCGCACGTCTTCGTCGGCGGCGGGGTCGCCTGGAAGCTCAAGCGCGCCGTGCGGCTGCCCTATGCCGATTTCTCGACGGCTCAGAAAAGACTTGTCTGCTGCCAGCGCGAGGTCGAGCTCAACAGGCGCACAGCGCCAACGCATTACCTTGGCGTGCGCCGCATCACCCTTGGCCCCGATGGGCTGGCTTTCGATGGACCGGGGGAGCTGGTCGATGCCGTCGTCGAGATGCGCGCCTTCGACCAGGCCAGTCTCCTGGACCGACTGGCCCTGCGCGGCAAATTGACGCCGCCGTTAGCTGAACGGCTGGCGACGGCAATCGTGCGCCTGCATGACAGCTCCCCGCCCGATCACCGGCCCGGATCGGAGCGTGTGGCCGAAGTCCTGTCGGTGAACGAGGCGTCCCTGTCCCAGACCCGCGTCTTCCCCCGTCACGAGGTCGCGCATCTGAACGCCGCCTTTCGTGCGGCGGCTGCTGCATGGCGCGCGGACCTGGATGCGCGCGCAGATGCGGGGCGCGTGCACCTGGCGCATGGCGATCTGCATCTGCGCAACATTTTTCTGGACGGCGACGAACCCGTCATCTTCGACTGCATCGAGTTCAACGACGCGCTCGCGACGGTTGACCTGCTCTACGACCTCGCCTTCCTGCTGATGGACCTCGTTCATCGCGGGTTGCCGGGTTTGGCCAATCTGGTGCTGAACCGTTACCTGGACCAGACCGGTGACGAGGGAGGCATGAAGCTGGTCCCGTTCTTCATGGCGCTGCGCGCGGCGGTGCGGGCGCATGTCACGGCCACGGCGATCGACGAGGGCGCCGATACGCCCGCGCGCCGCGCCGAAGCGCGGGCCTATTTCGACCTTGCGCTGCGGCTTCTGCACACAGAGCCTGCGGTCGTCGTGGCGCTCGGGGGGCTTTCCGGGTCGGGCAAGTCCACCGTGGCCCAGATCCTCGCGGCACGGATCGGCGGGGGCGCGGGTGCGCGTTACCTGTCCAGCGACCGGCAGCGCAAGGCCCTGCATGGCGTGGCGCCCGAAACACGCCTGCCGCCCGGCGCCTACGGGCCCGAGAGTTCGGAGCAGGTCTACCGCGCGATAATCGAGCGCGCGCAGCATCTGGCAGCAAGCGGTGTCAGCGTGGTCGCGGATGCCGTCTTTGCCCGTCCCGCCGAACGCAGGCGCATCGCCGCGGCCGCCGAGGCAGCGCTTACCCCTTTCCATGGCTTCTGGCTCGACGCCCCGGCCGCGCTTCTGCGCGCGCGCGTCGCGAGCCGCAGGGGCGGGCCCTCGGACGCGACTCTCTCCGTCCTTGAGACGCAGCTCGCCTATGAGCTTGGCCCGATCACGTGGGCGCAGCTCGATGCGGCCAGCAGGCCTGAGGCTTTGGCCGAAAGGATAGCGGCTGTCGTGCGCACGCCGTCCGGTAACGGTCCCGGGCATTTGCCTGGTTCGAACCCGGGGTGAACGCTGTTTTGGCTGGCCCCGTCGCAACTGCCCCTGGGTCTGGCTGGACCTTGGCTACGCCAGGTGATGCTCTCGTCCACACCCGAGCCGAGATGCAACCCTCGACGCCTCTTGGCTGCCATGCAATGCTCATTCTGGGGCAATATGCGGGATGTGTCCTCTGGCCGTGACAAGCGATCTGGCTAGGGTCAAGGTCACGCGAGCCGCATGCCGCTCGCCCCGCCTCAGCGAGGGCGGGAGCCCCTGCATTGTATGCATCACGGGAGAGGGTAGTGCAGACCAGCGGGCTCGCAGTCTTCACAGCGGTATCGGCACAAGGGCTCGTCGACATGATCGAACGCTGGTTCGAATGGTCGACCGGCTGGTTTGTCGCCTTCATCTTCGCTGCGGTTCCGAACACCGGCATCCCCTGGATCGTCGCGTGGCTGATCACCGGAGCGCTGGTCTTCACCGTCTATTTCGGGTTCATTCAGTTGCGCGCCTTCGGTCATGCCATCGCGCTGGTATCGGGGAGATACGCTGACCCCAAGGACGTGGGCGAAGTCAGCCACTTCCAGGCGCTCACGGCGGCCTTGTCGGCCACCGTTGGTCTGGGCAACATCGCCGGCGTGGCGGTTGCGGTCAGCATCGGGGGACCCGGGGCGACCTTCTGGATGATCCTCGCCGGCCTTCTCGGCATGGCGTCGAAGTTTACCGAATGCACGCTGGGCGTGAAATACCGCAACGAGAACCCGGACGGCACCGTTTCGGGTGGACCCATGTACTACATCCGCAAGGGATTTGCCGAACGCGGCCTGCCGTTCGGCAAGCCCCTGGCGGTGCTGTTCGCGGTGTTCTGCATGCTGGGCGCGCTGGGCGGCGGCAACATGTTCCAGGCCAACCAGGCCGCGAGCCAGGTGCAGGTCGTCTTCGGTGTGCCGACCTGGGCGACGGGGCTGGTGCTGGCTGGCGTGGTCTTCGTGGTGATCGTGGGCGGGATCCGGTCGATCGCACGGGTGACGGAAAAGGTCGTGCCCTTCATGAGCCTCGGCTATCTGATCGTCGGGTTGATGATCCTGGGGGCGCATTCCGACCGGATCCTCTGGGCCTTCGGCGAGATCCTGCGCGGCGCTTTCACCGATACCGGCGTCGCCGGGGGGATTGTGGGCGCCATGGTGCAGGGCTTCCGCCGCGCCGCCTTCTCCAACGAGGCCGGGATCGGCTCGGCCGCCATCGCCCATGCCGCCGTCCGCACCAAGGAGCCGGTCACCGAGGGTTTCGTGTCGCTGCTCGAGCCGTTCCTGGACACCGTGGTCATCTGCACCATGACGGCGCTGGTGATCATCATCACCGGGCAGCTGCTGCTTGATCCCGACAGCGGGCGATACGTCCTGACCGAGGCGGGGCGCATCGCCACCGCCTCGGGGGCGACCGGCGGCGTGCCGATCACCTCGGCGGCCTTCGGCTCGGTGTTCGGCTGGGCGCCCACGGCCCTGTCGGTGGCGGTGATCCTGTTTGCCTTCTCCACCATCATCACCTGGGGCTACTACGGCATGAAGGCCTGGACCTATCTGATCGGAGAGGGGCGGATGCGGGAACTGGTGTTCAAGATCGTCTTCTGCGCCTTCGTCTTTGTCGGTGCGGTGACGAGCCTGGACGCGGTGATCGATTTCTCCGACGCGGCCATCTTCGCCATGGCGCTGGTCAACATCCTTGCGCTGTATCTGCTGATGCCCGTCGTCCGGCGCGAGATGGAAAGCTATCTCTCGCGGCTGAAGTCCGGCGAGATCCGGCGCACCGGATGATCGCACGCGGGGGCGCGCACCGCCCGGGGGGGCTGCCTTCGCGGCGTCGGACGCATGCCCGTCGCGCCCCCTTTTCCCGTCCTCGGGCCTGTGCCATCCTTCATGGGCATGGAAGATGAACCCACCGCGCTGGTTCCCGACGATCTGCGCCGCCGCTGCGATCCGGCGACGTTGGGTTTTGACACGACCGACGCTGTCGAGCCTCTGGACGCGCTGACCGGCCAGGCCCGCGCGATCGAGGCGATCCGCCTGTCCGCCGAGATGCGTCATCGCCGTTTCAACCTGTTCGTCCACGGACCCGAGGGCACGGGCCGGCATGCCGCGGTGCTGCGGCTTCTGGCCGAGGCGGCGGCCCGGCGCCCGGTCCCCGACGACTGGGTGCATGTCCATGATTTCGACGCCCCCGACAGGCCGCGCGCGCTGCGGCTGCCGCGCGGCATGGGGCCGAAACTGCGTCAGGCGATGGCCGGGCTTGTCGACGATCTGGCCCAGGCGATCCCGGCGCTGTTCGAATCCGAGGAATACCAGTCGCGCCGCGCGGCCATCGAGGAAACGTTCGGCAGCCGTAACGAGAAGGCCTTTGCCGATCTCGGAAGGCGGGCGCGGGACCGCGGCGTGGCGATCCTGCGCACGCCGATGGGCTTCGCACTCGCGCCGATGCGCGACGGCGAGGTGCAGAAACCCGATGTGATCGACAAGCTGCCCGAAGCCGAGCGCGCGGCTATCCACGACAATGTCGCGAAGACGCAGGAAGAGCTTTCTGCCTTTCTCGAATCCCTGCCGCGGATCGAAAAGGACCATCGCGCCGCCGTCGCCGCGCTGAATGCCGAGATGGCCGAGCAGGTGGTCGAGCTGAACCTGTCCGAACTGCGGGAAGGCTTTGCCGGGATCGCGATGCTTGACGACCATTTCGCAGCGCTCCGCAAGGACCTGATCGGCAATGCCGAGCTGTTCATGAAGGCCGGCAAGCAGGGCGACGACGGGTCGTTCCCCATGGCTTCCGCCCGTGTCCATGACACGCCGCGCTTTCACCGCTATGCCGTCAACGTCCTGGTCTCTGCCCCCGGGGATGCCGTCGGCGCGCCGGTCGTCGTCGAGGCCATGCCGACGCTGGCCAACCTGACCGGCCGCATCGAATACACCCAGCAGCTGGGCACGCTGGTCACCGATGTCACGCTGATCCGGCCCGGCGCGCTGCACCGGGCCAACGGCGGCTATCTGGTGCTGGACGCCCGCCGCGTCCTGGCCGAGCCCTTTGCCTGGGATGCGCTGAAACGCTGCCTGGAGACCGCCGAGATCCGTATCATCGGCGCGGGCGAGCGGCTGGGGCTATCGGCCTCGGGCACGCTGGACCCCCAGCCGGTGCCGCTTGATCTGCGCGTCGTGCTGGTCGGCGACCGCTGGCTGATGCGGCTGCTGGAGACCCATGACCCCGAGTTCGCGCAGCTCTTCACCGTCAGGGCCGAATTCGGGCCGGATATGGACTGGGGCGCCGAAAGCCAGCGGCTGTTCGCCCGCCAGGTCGCCGCCCTGGTCCGTCGCGAGGGCCTGCGCCCGGTGGCGGCCGATGGCGTGGCGGCGCTGATCGAGGTCGCCGCGCGCGAGGCCGACGACCGCCAGAAACTGTCGCTTCTACTCAGCCCGCTCTGGGATGTTCTGCGCGAGGCCGACCATCGCGCCGGCCAGGAGAGGGCGACGGCAATCGCACGCAGCCATGTCGAGGGGGCCGAGGCGGCCCGCCAGCGCCGCAGCGACGGCCCGGCCGAGCGCATTCACGAACTGATCGCCCGCGACACGCTGATGATCGCCAGCCGCGGCTCGGCGGTGGGGCAGGTCAACGGCCTGACGGTGGCCGAACTGGGCGGGGCGCGTTTCGGCTGGCCGGTCCGGATCACGGCGCGGGTGCGGGTCGGCGCCGGTCAGGTCGTCGACATAGAGCGCGAGGTCAGGCTGGGCGGCCCGATCCACTCCAAGGGCGTGCTGATCCTGTCGGGCTATCTGGCCAGCCATTACCTGCCCGAGACGCCGCTGTCCCTCTGGGCCTCGCTGGTGTTCGAGCAGAGCTATGGCGGGGTCGAGGGCGACAGCGCCTCGGTGGCCGAGCTTTGCGCGCTGCTGTCGGCGCTGGCGGGCGTGCCGCTCAGCCAGTCGCTGGCGGTGACGGGCTCGGTCAACCAGCAGGGCGAGGTGCAGCCGGTGGGCGGCGTCAACGAAAAGATCGAGGGGTTCTTCGAGACCTGCGCGGCGCAGGGGCTGACCGGGCGCCAGGGCGTGCTGATCCCAAGGCGCAACATCGACAACCTGATGCTGCGCCCCGAGGTGGTGGAAGCGGTCGCCGAAGGGCGGTTTCATGTCCACGCCATCAGCCATGTCGATCAGGCGCTGGAACTGCTGACCGGCCTGCCCGCCGGGCAACGGGGCCTGAACGGCGAGTTCCCGGCAGGGTCGGTCAATGCGAACGTCGAGATGCGCCTGATGGATTTCGCCGAGGCGCGCCGCGATTTCGGACGCGCCTCTGGGCACATCATCGTGCAGGGCGATGACACCTGACGCCTCACCAGCGCGGCGC
>SKNG01000447.1 GCA_007120685.1 Paracoccaceae bacterium
AGCTGACGCAGGGTGAAATCGGGAAGCGCCATGTCGTTTTCCTTTCCGGTTTGCGCCTTGGACGGGGCATCAGGGCATGACGCCCAACCGGTGGACCGCAGGCGGGATGTCTCCCCGCCAGGGCCCGGCCCCGCCTGTGAAGTGCGCGCGCCTTACCCCGTCGCGCAGGGCTTGGCAAGGGGGGCTTGGCGAGGTCAGGACCATCGAATTTGACCGCAAGACCACGGAAGCCGACGGAAAACGGGCTTTCGAAAGCCCGTTGTAACGCGCCTTCGAAGGCGCGTTATCCGCGACGATCCGGGCGCTCGGATGGGGTGGACACCGCACAACGCGCCCAGGCGCAACGTTGCAGTGCCGGATGCGCACTCCCTGTTGATAGGACGCTTGGTCGTCGCCACTCAGATCAACCCCATAACCCCGTCATGCACCAGCTTGGCGCCGACCAGCGCCACCATCGCATACATGAACGGATAGAACACCGCCGCCCGCATCCGCCGCACCAGGGCCGCGCCGGTCAGCACCGCCACCACCGCCAGCGGCAGCATCACCAGCGCCGAACCCAGCACTGCGGCGTCGAACATGCCCAGCGCCGCATAGGGCGGCACCTTTACCGCATTGACCACGGCAAAGAACACCACCGAGGTGCCGGTAAACAGCTTCGGATCCATCCCCATCGGCAGGGTATGCACCTGATAGGGCGGCCCCCCGGCATGCGCGACGAAGGAGGTGAACCCGGCCAGCGCCCCCCAGAACCACGCAGCGCCGGGCCGGGTCCCGGCCGAGGCCGGCGCGCGCGCCGCCCATTGCACCCAGGCCATGCGCGCCACGAAACCCAGCGCCACCAGCCCCACGATCAGCCGCACCGCCGCATCCGAGGTAAAGGCCGCCGTCGCCCAGCCAATGCCGATACCCAGCACCGCCGCCGGCAGCATGGCGCGCAGCACCGCCCATTTCACCCATCCGCGCCAGGTCCACAGGCTGACCGCATCCATCATCAGCAGGATCGGCAGCAGGATCGCGGCGGCCTGCACCGGCGGCATCACCAGCGCCATCACCGGCACGCCCATCAGCGCGAAGGCACCGCCCAGCCCACCCTTCGACAGGCCGACCAGCGCCACCGAAACGATCGCCGCCGCCAGCACCTGCGGCACGGCGAAAACCGTCTGCATGCCTGCCCTGCCCCTTTTTCCTGCAAGCCGAAACGCAACCCTGGCGGGTCACCGGCGTTGACTTGTTCCCCAGTCCTGCGAAACTGGACAAACCGAGGAAGGAGGACAAGCCCATGACCGACCGTAAGGCCCAGGCCGACAAGATGAAGGCCACGATTGACCAGTGGAATGCCGAGATCGACAAGATGGAGGCCCAGATGCGCAAGGCCGAGGCCGATGCCAAGGTCCAGTACGAGGCGCAGCTCAAGCAGATGAAGGCCCAGCGCGACAAGGCCGAGGAGACGCTGAAGGAGGTGCGCGACGCCTCCGAGCAGGCCTGGGAGGATATGGGCAAGGGCGTCACCGATGCCTGGAAGGCGATGAACGACAGCTTCAAGCAGGCGATGGACCGCTTCAAATAGGCGGCCATGCCGGGGCGGCGGCGATCCTTGACCAGGTCGCCGCTTGCCCGCGCGATGCAGCGCCTCGTTGCGGTTGCTCGACGGGTTCGCCCGGGAAGGCACGATGGACTTCGAAGTCACCGCAGATTGGCAGGCGAGCTATGCGCAGCCCATCCGCCTGTCGGCCGGCGAGAGTTTCTGCCTCACCGGCCGGCGCGAGGAATGGGACGGGCATGTCTGGCTCTGGGCGCGCTGCGCTGCGGGGCTGGAAGGCTGGGTGCCTGACAGCCTTGTCGTGCAGGGTCCGACGGGCCCTCGGGCGAAAGAGGATTATTCTGCCCTCGAACTGACCTGCCGCGTGGGGGAACGCCTGACCGGCGAGCGCGAAGCCCAAGGCTGGGTCTATTGCCGAAACCGATCTGGCGCCAGCGGCTGGGTGCCGCGCCGGAACCTGGCGGCCCTCCCGCGCTGAGGGCGCATGGTCGGCATGTGCGGGGCGGCAAGGGCCGTCAGATGGTGATCTTCTGGAACGCGTCACGCAGCGCGTTCGACCATGCCTGGGACATGGCGCCAAATACCTGATCCCCGGCCTCGATCCGCTGCTGCAGGCCGATGCGGCAGGCATCGCGCTCCATCACGCACAGATCCAGCGGCATGCCGACCGACAGGTTGGACCGCAGGGTCGAATCCATCGACAAAAGCACCGCCTTGCGCGCGTCGTCCAGCGAGGTCTCGGGCCGCACCACCCGGTCCAGGATCGGCTTGCCGTATTTATGCTCGCCGACCTGCAGAAACGGCGTATCCTCGGTCGCCTCGATGAAATTGCCCTCGGAATAGACCAGGAACAGCCGCATGTCGCCGCCCCGGCGCTGCCCGGCCACGATCATCGAGGCCGCCGCCCCCTGCCCCGGCCCGCCGGCCATCTTCTCGTCCACGCTCTGGCGGACCTCGGCCAGCGTGGCGCCGATGATCTCGGCCACCTGCAACATGGAATGGGCATGCATGATCGAGCGATGCGCGACATCATCCGGTCCGTCGATGGCCTCGCGCAGGCGCGCCAGGGTGGTCTGGGTGACGGACAGATTGCCCGCGGTCATGATGGCGATGACCCGCTCGCCCGGCTCCTCGAACAGGAACTGCTTGCGATAGGTCGAGATGTTGTCCATTCCCGCATTCGTGCGCGTGTCCGACAACAGGACAATGCCCGCCCTGAGCAAGAGCCCCACACAATAGGTCATCGCATCCCTGCCTCGTGCCCGCGCGGGGGGCGGGCATGCCACGGCAATCCACCGCCCCCTCATCTTGCCTGAAATACTCTCGGGGGGTCCGGGGGGCAGACAGCCCCCCGGCCCGTCAACCCATCCCTACTGCTGGGCGGCTTCCACCGCAACGCTGACGTCAAGGCTTTCCACCGTCTGCCCCAAGGCCACGCCCCGGATCGGCGCGGCGTCGCGTGCATCCACTCCGCAGCCCAGCCGCACATAGCGCTCATCGGGGCAGCAACTGTTCGAGGCATCGAAACCAACCCAGCCCAGACCCTCCACCCAGATCTCGGCCCAGGCATGCGCGGCCTCATGCGGGCTGCCGTCCTCGGTGGCTTGCATATAGCCGGAAACATAGCGCGCCGGCATCTCGCGCAAATGGGCGCAGGCGATCAGCGCATGGGTATGGTCCTGGCAGACACCCTCGCCCAGCGCCAACGCTTCGGCGGCGGTGGTATGGGCATGGGTCACGCCGGGACGATAGGCGATGGCGGCGCCGACGGCGTTGCACAGCGCATGCGCCAGCGCCAGCCCGTCCGGTGCCGCCACCGAGCGCGCCAGATCGGCCAGCGCGGCATCGACGGCGGTGGCGGGCGTCGCGCCCAGCCACGCCACCGGCGGCACCCGCTCGCGATGACCGCGCAACACGCCGGCGCAATCCGTGGTCTCCACCACGCCCTGCACGCGCACCACCACCTCGCTCACCGGGCCGGCGATGGTCCAGCCCTGCACCTGATCGCCCGCCCCGTCGGTAAAGGCGCCGCCGGCGGTGCCCCCGGGCACCGTGACCTGCCACTGCTCCACCCGCTGGTTGGCGCATTCGGCCGGGATCAGCCGGTGGCTTTGCACCACGCGGCGCACCGGCGGGTCGTAGCGGTAATGGCTGGTATGGTCGATCCGGATTCTCACCGCTGGTCCCCGCTCAGATAGCTGTCATGGATCCTTCCGCCCAGACCAGACACCGCGCCGATGAACCGGCTCAGATATTCGTGCAGACCCTCGTCGAAGATCTGTTCGACCTGCATCTCCGCCATCTCGCCCAGAAGCCCGCGCGCGGCGGTTTGCGCCGGGGTCGAACGGCCATACCCGCGCGACAGCCGGTCCAGATGGGCGTTGAGGCCCTGCACGCTGGTGATCAGCGCGCGCGGGCATTGCGGGTTCAGGATCAGGAAATGCGCGATCCTGGCTGCCGTCACCTCGCCGCCATAGGCCCAGTGAAAGGCCCGATGCGCCGAGAGCGCGCGCAACAGCGTCACCCACTGATAATTGTCCAGGCCCGAGCCCACGAATTCCACCTTCGGCAAGAGCACGAAATACTTCACGTCCAGCAGGCGGGCGGTGTTGTCGGCACGTTCCAGGTGATAGCCCAGATGCAGGAAATCATAGCCATCGTTGCGCAACAGCGTGGCGTCGATGGTGCCGCGCAGCAGGGCGGCGGTGCGGATCGTCCATTCCGTCAGCCGCGACAGGCCGGTGTCGGAACGCGGCTGGCGCTCGATCTCCTGCAACTCGGCATGAGCGGTGTTCAGCGCCTCCCAGACCTGGGTGGTCAGCGCGGTACGCACGATGCGCCCGTTCTCGCGCGCGTTCCGGATGCAGGCGGCGACCGAAGCCGGGTTGTCCTGATCGAAGAACAGATGGCTCTCGATATTGCGCTGCACCGGCTCGCCATATTTGCGCGCAAAGGCATCGGCGGTGCCGGCGGCGCGCAACAGCGCGTCCCATTCGTTGCGGAACCCCTGCCCCGCGTTCGGCAACAGCGCGATGCGCGCGCCTACCTCCAGAAACCGCGCGGCGGTCTCGGCGCGCTCCATGTAGCGGGCCAGCCAGAACAGATTGGCAGCGGTGCGGCTCAGCATCCGCGCGTCCGCCCCGCGGCGCGCGGCAAAAGCGCGTTCGAACGCGCTTGCGCACGGGCCTTCCAAGGCCCGTTTTCCCAGCTCACAACCCGCGTCCCGCTCATTGCGCCAACACCCATGTGTCCTTGACCCCGCCGCCCTGGCTGGAATTCACCACCAGCGAGCCCTCGCGCAGCGCCACCCGCGTCAGCCCCCCCGGCACCAGTTCGATCCGCTCGCCCACCAGGCAATAGGGCCGCAGATCGACATGCCGCGGCGCCACCCCCTCTTCCACGAAACTCGGCACCGTGGAGAGCGCCAGCGTCGGCTGCGCGATGTAGTTCTCCGGCCGCTCCACCAGCCGCGCCCGGAACGCCTCCACCTGCTCGGACGTCGCCTTCGGCCCCACCAGCATCCCGTAGCCGCCAGATCCATGCACCTCCTTCACCACCAGGTCAGGCAGATGCGACAGAACATATTTCAGGTCCTCCGATTTCGCGCATTGCCAGGTCGGCACATTGGGCAGGATCGGCTCTTCGCCCAGATAGAAGCGCACCATCTCGGGCACGAAGGTATAGACCGCCTTGTCATCGGCCACGCCCGCGCCGGGCGCCGAACAGATCGTCACCCCGCCCGAGCGGTAGACATCCATCAGCCCCGCAATGCCCAGCATGCTGTCGGGCCGGAAGCACAAGGGGTCGATGAAGGCATCATCGATGCGCCGGTAGATCACATCCACCGGCTGCGGCCCCTCGGTGGTGCGCATCCAGACCCGGTCGCCCTCGACGAACAGATCCTGCCCCTCCACCAGTTCCACCCCCATCAGATCGGCCAGGAAGCTATGCTCGTAATAGGCCGAATTGAAATGGCCCGGCGTCAGGATGGCGATGGTCGGCTCGCGGTCGCATTTCGGCGGCGCGACCGAGGCCAGCGTGCGGCGCAGCGCCTCCGGATAGCCGTCCACCGGCTCGATCCGGTTGCCGCGGAACAGATCCGGAAACATCCGCATCATGATCTCGCGGTTTTCCAGCATGTAGCTGACGCCCGAGGGCGTGCGGCAATTGTCCTCCAGCACGAAGAACTCATCCGCCCCGGTGCGCACCAGGTCGATGCCCACGATATGGCTGAACACCCCGCGCGGCGGGCGGATGCCGGCCATGGCCTTCTCATAGGCCTCGTTCAGATAAACCAGCCGGCCCGGCACGATACCGGCGCGCACGATCTCGCCGCGGTCATAGACATCGGCGAGAAAGGCGTTGAGCGCGCGGGCCCGCTGCCTGATGCCGCGTTCCAGCCGGTGCCATTCCAGCGCCGTGAAGACACGCGGAAACATGTCGAAGGGGATCAGCCGGTCCGGGTCGCCCCCCTCGCCATAAACCGCAAAGGTGATGCCGATGCGGCGAAACAGTGCCTCGGCCTCGGCCTGCTTGAGGTTTCGCAACTCGGCCGGCATCGCGGCTAGCCAGTCCTGCAGCTGCGCGTAGGGCGCCCGCACCGCGCCACCGCTTTTCATCTCGTCAAAAAACGCCTGCATTTGTCCCGGGTCATGCCTGTCATCTCGCTGTAAGACTAACCGAAACCCGGCAAAGGGCAACAGCCCCCCTTGAAAGCCCGGAAGCTGCCCCAACCGATTCCAGGCATGCTGCCTGTTTCGCAGTCATCGCCTTCGGCGTCACGGCGCGTGCCGGGAGCAGCGTCGTCGCGCCTTTGTTTCCCATGGCGGTGTTGAGACTTGATCGGTTGCACGGGCAGCCTTAGCCTTCCCGATCCAGAAAACAGGGAGGAGGCAACAATGAACACGGCAACCAGGCTTCTTGGCACCGCCGCCGCGGCGGGCATGCTGGCGCTGTCGGCGGCCGATCCGGCCGCCGCGCAGGAACGCATCCGCTGGCAGGTGCCGCAGGGCGTATCAAGCACGCTGCATGTGGTCGGCGAGACCTTGCCCTTCGTGGCCGACATGCTGCGCGAGATGTCGGGCGGCAATATCGACCTGCGGGTGGCCGAGCCGGGCACGGTGATCCCGGCGCTGGGCATGTTCGACGCGGTATCGGACGGCACCGTCGAGGCCGGCCATACCTGGATGGGCTGGGAACGCGGCGCGGTGCCCGCTGCGGCGCTGGCCAGCCGCCCCTTCGGTCTGGAGGGCGCCGAATTCCTGGCCTGGATGTATTTTCATGGCGGGCAGGAACTGTTCGAGGAGCTTTTCCACCCGTTTGACGTGCATCCGATCATGTGCGGCACCATGCCGCCCGAGACCGCCGGCTGGTTCCGCCATGAGGTGCCCACGGTCGAGGACTTGCGCGGCATCCGCATGCGCTCGGCCGGGATCGGCGGCGAGGTGAAGGCCGAATTCGGCATGTCGGTCACGCTGATCCCCGCCGGCGAGATCTTCATGTCGCTGGAAACCGGCGTGATCGACGCCACCGAGTTCACCATCCCCTCGGTCGACGAGCAGTTGGGCTTCTGGCAGGTCGCCCCCTATGCCTATCTGCCCGGCTGGCATCAGCCCGCCACGCATATGTGGCTCTATGTAAACCTCGATACCTGGAACGGGCTGGAGCCCGGCACGCGGGCGATGTTCAACGCCGCCTGCATGGCCGCGACCAGCTGGTCTCTGGGCCGGGCCGAATCGTTGCAGGGAGAGGTGCTGCAGCGGCTGGAAGAGCGCGGCGTGACCCTGCGCACCTTTACCGATGAGCAGCTGGCCGCCTTCCACGAGGCGAACCAGCGGGTCCTGGCCCGTCTGCGCGCCGAGGACGAGATGTTCGACCGCATCCTGTCCTCGCAGGAGGATTTCGAGCGTCTGACCCGTCCCTGGCGCGAGCTGGGCTACCTGCCGCGTGACTGGATGACACGTGTGGGCGTCGAATAAGGGGCTCGGCGCGTCATGACAGGACCGTTGCCCGCCTCTGGTATCGGGGCAACGGTCATCGGGGCAACAGTCTGCGCCAGCCTTCCGCGCCACCGCTGAAGCGCCGCCTTGCCTTACCCATGCAGGGCGCGGCAGTGGCGCGGGGCCACCGCAACCGATGCCCGTCACAGCCAGAACAGGCCGGACTGCGCTGCAGGGCGGCTCTTTTCTGGCACAGGCTCCGGCTTGATGGTTGCGCGATGAGGCGGAGTTGGTAAGTTCTGTGCACCACAACAACAGACCCAAGGGAGGGATTCGTCCAATGAAACAGGCAACCAGATTGATGGGCACAGCAGCCGCCGTCGGCGTGCTGGCGCTGACTGCTGCCCCCAACGCGGCCGAGGCGCAGGAGCGCGTGCGCTGGCAGGTGCCGATGGCCTTTGCCTCGACCCTGACGGCGCTGGGCGACACCATGCCCTGGGTCGCTGATCAGTTGCGCGCGGCCTCGGGCGGCAATATCGACCTGCGTGTGGCCGAACCCGGCACCGTGATCCCGGCGCTGTCGATCTTCGAGAACGTGTCCGAGGGCAATGTCGATGCCGGGTTTTCCTGGATGGGCTATGAATGGGGCACGCTGCCGGCCTCGGCCTTGTTCGGCGCCACGCCCTTCGGGCTGGAATCGATGGAATTCGTCGCCTGGATGACCCATCACGGTGGCCAGGAACTGCTTGAGGAACTGTTCCACCCGCAGAACGTGCACCCGATCCTCTGCGGCACGATCAGCCCCGAAACCGCCGGCTGGTTCCGCGAAGAGATGGCGACGGTGGACGACCTGCGCGGGCTGCGCTTCCGTGCGGCCGGTGTGGGCGGCGAGATCTTCCAGGAATTCGGCATGTCGGTGACGATGTTGCCGGGGGGCGAGCTGTATCAGGCGCTGGAGACCGGCACGCTGGATGCCACCGAATTCTCGCTGCCCACGGTGGACGAGCAACTCGGCTTCTACCAGGTCGCGTCTTATCTGTATCTGCCCGGCTGGCACCAGCCGGCGACCAACCAGTTCCTCTATGTCAACCTTGATGTCTGGAACGGGCTGAGCGAGCAGACCCAGGCGATGCTGAACATGGCCTGCATGGCCGGCGTGTCCTATTCCATCGCCCGCGCCGAGGCGCTGCAGGGTGCGGTCATTACCCGCTTCGAAGAGCGCGGCACCAATGTGCGCACCTACAGCGATGATCAGCTGGCCGCCTTCTGGGAGGCCACGCAGACGGTGATGGCGCGCTGGTCCGAGCAGGACGAGATGTTCGGCCGCGTCTACCAGTCGCAACTCGACTTCCAGCAGGAACTGCGCCCCTGGCGCGAGATGGGATACCTGCCGCGCGACTGGCAGACCCGGATCGAAGGCGAGTGATCCGCGCCTGACCGCAATGACAAGGGGCCGCGCCGACCACCGGCGCGGCCTGTCCACAGCTTGACATTCGTTTGCCGAACGCATCACCCTGCCGGCCTGGCCGGCGGCATGGTTCGTGCACAGGTCGGACGCGATTACACGTCCCCTTGCGGAGGAGGCAGGGCAGGATGGCCAATCAAGACCCTAAGATCGACCTGGAAAAGGTGGCGGTCGACCTGGAAAAGGTCGAAGACGCCAGCGCCCGCAGCCATGCGCTGGATTTCCCGCGCACCTTCCTGTCCGATCTGATCGAGCGGTTCCTCGGCTTTTTCTCTGGCGTCATCAACTGGTTATGGATCATTCTTGTGCTCATCATCGTGGTCAACGTGGTGATGCGCTACGCGCTTGGCGTCAACTACGTCTGGGTGGAAGAGGTGCAGTGGCACATCTATGCCGTGGGCTTCATGCTGGGTATCGGCTACGCCATCGTCCATGACAGCCATGTGCGCGTCGATGTGCTGGCCTCGACCTTCCGCCAGCGCACCCGCGCCTGGATCGAGTTGTTCTGCATCGTCTTCATCCTGTTCCCGCTGGTCTGGATCATCGTCAGCTACGCGATTCCCTTCGTCGAAGCCTCCTGGCGGCGCGGCGAGCGGTCCTCGGCCCCGGGCGGGCTGGGCAATCGCTGGGCGATCAAGGCGGTGATCGTCGTGGCCTTCGTCTATATCGGTCTGGCGGCGCTGGCGCGGCTGATACGGGTGACGGCCTTCCTGTTCAACTTCCCCCGCCCGCGCGCAAGCTAACGCGCCGCAACCGTCAGGAACGGCGCCGCCGGGACCCTTCCAGCCAGACAGGGACACAGATGGAAACCAATGAAATCCTTGTGGTGGCGATGCTGGTGTCGTTCATCGCGCTGATCTTTACCGGCATTCCGGTGGCCTGGGCACTGGCGGGCATCTCCATCGCCTTCAGCTTCATCGCCATCTTCGGATTCGAGTGGTTCAACTGGGACACCTATTTCCTGACCGACTTCCGGATCTTCGGCATCTTCGTCCAGCGCATCTGGGGGCAGATGTCGAACTGGATCCTGGTGGCGCTGCCGATGTTCATCTTCATGGGGCTGATGCTGGAACGCTCTGGCGTGACCGAAAAGCTGATGAAGAACTTCATCGTGCTGTTCGGCCGGTTCCGCGGCGGGCTGGCGCTGGGGGTGGTGCTGATCGGCATCCTGCTGGCGGCCTCTACCGGGATCGTCGGCGCCTCGGTGGTGCTGCTGGCGCTCTTGTCGCTGCCGATCATGCTGCAGCAGGGGTATAACAAGGGCTTCGCCTCGGGCGTCGTGGCCTCGGCCGGCACGCTGGGCATCCTGATCCCGCCCTCGATCATGCTGATCATCATGGCCGACCAGATGTCGGTCTCGGTCGGCAACCTGTTCATGGGCGCGCTGTTCCCGGGGCTGATGCTAGGCTTCTTCTACATCACCTTCATCGTCATCGCGGCGCTGCTCTTCAGCAAGCTCGCCCCGGCCCCGAAGGACCTGCCGCCGGTCACCGCGCGGCTGATCTTCGACACGCTCTTGGCCGTGGTGCCGCCGCTTCTGTTGATCTTCGCCGTGCTGGGGTCGATCTTCTTTGGCTTTGCCACCCCGACCGAGGCCTCGGGCGTGGGTGCTTTCGGCGCGACGCTCCTGGCGCTGGCCAACGGGCGGCTGACCTGGGACGTGCTGAAGGAAGTCGGCATGAAGACCACGCTGACCACCGCCTTCATCTTCGGTATCTTCCTGGGCGCCACGATGTTCGCCGTGGTGATGCGGCAACTGGGCGGCGACGATTTCATCACCCAGTCGCTGCGCTCGCTGCCCTTTGGCCCCTCCGGCGTGGTGCTGACCATCCTGTTCATCGCCTTCCTGGCCGGGTTCTTCCTGGACTGGCTGGAGATTTCGCTGATCATGCTGCCGCTGGTGGCGCCGGTGGTGGTGCTCCTGGGCTTCGACCAGATCTGGTTCATCGTGCTCTTCGCCGTCACGTTGCAGACCTCGTTCCTGACACCGCCCGTGGGCTTTTCGCTTTTCTACCTGAAGGGGGTGGCCCCGCGCGAGGTGTCGATCGTGGACATCTACAAGGGCGTGCTGCCCTTCGTGGCATTGCAGATCCTGGCGGTGCTGATCGTCTTCAGCTTTCCGCAACTGGTGCTCTGGCTGCCCGGGCGCATGCTTTAGCGGGCCGGCCACAGGGCGCGCGCTTGATGGGCGCGCGCCCTGCCCTACTCTTCCCGCGTCCGCCCTAACCAACCGGGAACGCCCCATGCGCCGCCTCGCCCTTTTCCCTCTCCTCGCCGCCGCCCTGCTGCTGGCGGCGCTACCCGCCCGCGCCTTCACCTTCACCGCCATTCATGGCGAACCGCTGCCGCTGGACGCCTGGCGCGGCCAGCCGGTGCTGGTGGTCAACACCGCCTCGCTTTGCGGCTTCACCCGGCAATACAATGACATGCAGGCCCTGCATGACCGTTTCGCCGAACGCGGGCTGGTAGTGCTGGCGGTGCCGTCCGACGATTTCCGGCAGGAGCTGTCCTCGAACCAGGAGGTCGAGGATTTCTGCCGCATCCAGCTTTCGCTCGACATTCCGATCACCGAAATCACCCCGGTCACCGGCCCCCGGGCGCATCCCTTCTACCGCTGGCTGGCGCGCGAACACGGCCATACCCCCCGCTGGAATTTCAACAAGGCGCTGATCGGCCCGGATGGCGCGTTGCTGGGCTTCTGGGGCTCGCGCATCCGCCCGACAGACCGGCGCATCACCCGGCTGATCGAAGACGCGCTGCCCGGCTGAGGCGGTGACGCCCCCCCTCTTCATCGGCTCGGAGATCTATCGCGGCTCCACCTATGGCGCCCGCCACCCGCTGGCCATCCCGCGCGTTTCAACCGTCATGGACCTGGCCCGCGCGCTGGGCTGGCTGCCGGCGGCGCAATACCGCCCCAGCCCGCGCGCCAAACCCGCCGCGCTGACCGCCTGGCACACACCGGCCTATATTGCCGCCCTGCAACGGGCCGAAGCGGCTGGCCATGTGGACCCGGCCACGCGCGACCGTCACGGGCTGGGCACGCTCTCCAACCCCGTCTATCCGGAAGTCTTCCGCCGCCCCGCCACCGGCGCGGGCGGGGTGATGCTCGCCGCCGATCTGCTGCGCGACGGCGGCGTGGTCCATGTGCCCGGCGCCGGGACGCACCACGCCCTGCCGGACCGCGCCAACGGCTTTTGCTACATTAATGACCCGGTGCTGGCGCTCCTGCACCTGCGCGCGCTGGGGCTGCAGCGCATCGCCTATGTCGATATCGACGCCCATCATTGCGACGGGGTGGAACATGGCCTGGCCGGCGCGGGCGATGTGCTGCTGATTTCGGTGCATGAGGAAAACCGCTGGCCCTTTACCGGCCGGCTGACCGATGACGGCGGCGGCAATGCCTTCAACCTGCCGGTCCCGCGCGGCTTCAACGATACCGAGATGGCGGCGGTGCGCGACCGCCTGATCCTGCCGGCGCTGGAGGCCTTCGCCCCGCAGGCTGTGGTGCTGCAATGCGGCGCCGATGCGGTGGCCGAAGACCCGCTGTCGCGCCTGGCGCTGTCGAACGGCGCGCATGCGGACATGGCGCTGGCCCTGCGCGCCGCCGCGCCGCGGCTGTTGGTGCTAGGCGGGGGTGGCTACAACCCCTGGTCGGTGGCACGCTGCTGGGTCCGCGTCTGGGGCGCGCTGAACGGCCAGGCGATGCCGGATCGCCTGCCGGAACCGGCCCGCGCCGTGCTGTCGGCCTTGACCTGGCATCGCCGCGGCATGGGTCCGGTGCCGCGCCCGGGCTGGGTGGAAACGCTCGCCGACCCGCCCCGCCCCGGCCCGCTGCGCGGCACGGTGGCCGAGCGGATCGACACCCTGCGCCGCCGCCTGCCCAACCTTCCCGGCACCATGGCGGCGCTGCGCGAACGGCCAGACACCAGGCGCGACGCAAGGCGCGTCGACGCGCCTTGAACGGCCTTGCAAGGCCGTTTCCCCGGTCCCTGCCCGATCTTTGGGCACCTCGGCGCGTTTCTCACCCTGCAAACTGCCCGCAAGCAAGAGTGGCTTATTTTACCAGTTGATAAAATTTCTGTCTGTGGCACCCTGTGTCCGCATCGCGCGCAACCCCGGACGGAGGCAGCCACCGTGACCCAATCCGCACCCGCCAACAGCCCGCTGACCGATGGCATCGTCCCCGCGCGGCTGGACCCTTCCACGCTCGCGCATCATTTCGACGACCTCTACCCGCCGCTGGACGCGCATGAGGCCCGCGTCGCCGCCGACCGCTGCTATTTCTGCCATGACGCGCCCTGCATC
Organism: Paracoccaceae bacterium; assembly: GCA_007120685.1. GTDB lineage: Bacteria > Pseudomonadota > Alphaproteobacteria > Rhodobacterales > Rhodobacteraceae > Pararhodobacter. The sequence continues at coordinate 13,253 of SKNG01000447.1, forward strand.
ACCGCCTGCCCCACGGCGATCGACATCCCGCTGTTCATCCGCCAGATCCAGGCGGGCCAACCTGAAGCGGCGGCACGCACCATCTTTGACCAGAACATCCTCGGCGGCATGTGCGCGCGCGTCTGCCCCACCGAGACGCTGTGCGAAGGCGCCTGCGTGCGAGAGGCGGCCGAGGGCCAGCCGGTGGAGATCGGCCGCCTGCAGCGCTATGCCACCGACACGCTGATGGAGCGCAACCAGCACCCCTATTCCCGCGCCGCCCCCACCGGCAAACGCGTCGCGGTGGTGGGTGCCGGGCCGGCCGGGCTGGCCTGCGCGCATCGGCTGGCGATGCATGGCCATGACGTGGTGATCCATGAGGCGCAGCCCAAACCCGGCGGGCTGAACGAATACGGTATCGCCGCCTACAAGGTCGCGGGCGGCATCGCGGGGGCCGAGGTTGACTGGCTTCTGCAAATCGGCGGGATCGAGATCCGCACCGGCCAGGCGCTGGGCCGTGACATCACGCTGGAGGGGCTGCGCGCCGATTTCGACGCGGTATTCCTGGGGCTGGGTCTGGGCGGGGTCAACGCGCTGGGGCTCGATGGCCCGGGGCTGCGCCCGGCGGTCGATTTCATCGCCGAATTGCGCCAGGCCGATGACCTGACCGCCCTGCCCGTGGGCCGGCATGTGGTGGTGATCGGCGGCGGGATGACGGCGGTCGATGCCGCGGTGCAGTCGAAATTGCTCGGCGCCGAGCATGTGACCATGGTCTACCGCCGCGGGCGCGAGGCGATGAGCGCGTCGGAGCACGAACTGGACCACGCCGCCACCGAGGGCGTGAAGATCATCACCAATGCCATGCCGGTGGGCCTGCGCGGCAATGGCGCGCTCTACGAAGTCGAATGCGCCTACACGCGGCAGGGCCCGGATGGGTTGCAGCCGACCGACCAGACCTTCCACCTGCGCGCCGATCAGGTGCTGACGGCCATCGGCCAGACCCTGGGCGATCTGCCAGAGGGGCTGACCGTGGAGCGCGGGAAGATCACGGTTGATGCCATGGGCCGCACCGCCCTGCCCGGCGTCTGGGCCGGCGGCGACTGCACGCCGGGCGAGGATTTGACCGTGGTCGCGGTGCAGCAGGGCCGCGACGCGGCGTCAGATATTAATATGAGTTTACAAGGAAAGTCAGAATGAAAGCCACGGTTTTCGTCGCGTTTACCGCTTTCTTTGCTGCACTGCCTGCATATGCCCAAGCGCATCAAGGAGAATCTCTTGGTGCTTGGTGTGATCGGGTTGGAACATGGCGATATTATTACGAAATATTTAGGCGAAATGACGGAAGTTATTTTGTGAGGCGAATGGTAAGGAGCGGCGCATATGATGATTTGGAATTAGTGGAAGTAAGGTCCAATTGGTTTATGCTTGTGAACAATGATTTTGGTGAAGTATTTAGCATAGATAGAGGGGGGTATTTGAACTTTTGGGATGATGAAGGGTTTATAAGATACGCCCGCAGAGTGCGGGATCGTGATCCCACTCGCTGCTTCCGTTCCTGACGAATAGGAAAAACAAATGGCAGACCTGACCAGCACTTTCATCGGCATCAAGTCCCCCAACCCGTTCTGGCTGGCCTCCGCCCCGCCGACGGACAAGGCCTATAACGTGGAACGCGCCTTCCGGGCCGGCTGGGGCGGCGTGGTCTGGAAGACGCTGGGCGAGGACGGCCCGCCCATCGTCAATGTCAACGGGCCCCGCTATGGCGCGGTCTGGGGGGCGGACCGCCGGCTGCTGGGGCTGAACAACATCGAACTGATCACCGACCGGCCGCTGGAGGTGAACCTGCGCGAAATCAAGCAGGTAAAGCGCGACTGGCCGGACCGGGCGATGGTGGTATCGCTGATGGTGCCCTGTGACGAGGAAAGCTGGAAGGCGATCCTGAAGCGCGTGGAAGAGACCGAATGCGACGGGGTGGAACTTAATTTCGGCTGTCCGCACGGGATGTCGGAGCGCGGCATGGGCTCGGCCGTGGGGCAGGTGCCGGAGTATATCGAGATGGTGACGCGCTGGGTAAAGGCGCATTCCCGCCTGCCCTGCATCGTCAAGCTGACGCCCAACATCACCGATATCCGCAAACCGGCCGAGGCGGCGAAGCGCGGCGGCGCGGATGCGGTGTCGCTGATAAACACCGTCTCCTCCATCACCTCGGTCGATCTGGACACGTTCTCGCCCGAGCCATCCATCGACGGCAAGGGCGCGCATGGCGGCTATTGCGGCCCGGCGGTGAAGCCCATCGCGTTGAACATGGTGGCCGAGATCGCGCGGTCGCCGGAAACCGCGGACCTGCCGATTTCCGGCATCGGCGGCGTGACCACCTGGCGCGACGCGGCCGAGTTCATGGCGCTGGGGGCGGGCAATGTGCAGGTCTGCACGGCGGCGATGACCTATGGTTTCGCCGTCATCAAGGAACTGACCGCCGGCCTGTCGCTCTATATGGACCAGAAGGGCTTTACGGCGGTCGATCAGATCGTCCGGCGGGCGGTGCCAAATGTGACCGACTGGCAGTATCTGAACCTGAATTACGTGACCAAGGCGCGGATCGACCAGGATGCCTGCATCAAATGCGGGCGCTGCTATGCGGCCTGCGAGGATACCTCGCACCAGGCCATCGCCATGTCGCCGGATCGGGTGTTCACGGTGATCGACGAGGAATGCGTGGCCTGCAACCTGTGCGTCAATGTCTGCCCGGTGGAGGATTGCATCACCATGGAACGGCTGGCGCCGGGCACGGTGGATGCGCG
>SKNG01000384.1 GCA_007120685.1 Paracoccaceae bacterium
AGCTCCCGCAATCAGCTCTCGGCAGCAAGGCGCCCTTGCAGGCGATGAAGGAATGGCACAAACTCAAGCCACAGCTGTTCAGGAAGCAGCCATACTACCTTCCGGGATGTGACAGTTAACGCTGTTTCGGCGCTGTCACGGTCTTATCGCTGCGCTACCCGCCAGTCGGGGTTGATCCAGGGTTCCAGATTGGCGCGGGGCAGGGGTTGGCGTTCCAGGATATGATCGGCGATCTTTTCGCCAACCATGATCGAGGGCGCATTCAGATTGCCATTGGTAATGCGCGGAAAGATCGAACTGTCGGCCACCCGCAGCCCGTTGACGCCGATCACCCTGCCTTCGGGATCGACCACCGCCATCGGGTCCGATGCCCGCCCCATCCGCGCCGTGCCGCAGGGATGATAGGCGCTTTCGACATGCTGACGGATGAAATTGTCCAGCGCGGCATCGTCCTGCGCATCCGCCCCGGGCTGCAATTCCTTCGCCACGAAGGGTTCCATCGCCGGCTGGGCCATCACCTCGCGCGTCAGGCGGATGCAGCGGCGGAACTCGTCCCAGTCGTCGGGGTGGGACATGTAGTTGAAGCGGATCAAGGGGTTGTCGGCCGGGTCGGCGGAACGCAGCCGCACATGGCCCCGGCTTTTTGACCGCATCGGGCCGACATGGACCTGAAACCCGTGCCCCTCGGCCACAGCCTGGCCGTCATAGCGCACGGCGATGGGCAGGAAGTGATACTGGATGTCCGGGTAATCGACGCCGGCGCGCGAGCGGATAAAGGCGCAGGCCTCGAACTGGTTCGACGCCCCCGGCCCGGTGCCGGTGAACAGCCAGCGCGCCCCCACCCAGGCCTTGCCCGGCAGGTTCCAGTAACGAAACAGCGTCACCGGCTGGCGGCTGGCGTATTGCAGATAGAGTTCCAGATGGTCCTGCAGGTTGGCGCCCACGCCGGGCCGGTCGGCCAGCACCGTGATCCCGTGCTCGGCCAGATGTCCGGCCGGGCCGATGCCTGAAAGCATCAGCAGTTTCGGGGTGTTCAGGGAAGAGGCCGCCAGCACCACCTCGCGCCGCGCGCGGATCACCCGGCCATCGGTCAGCGCCACGCCCTCGGCCCAGCCTTCGTTGAACACCACCCGCGCCGCCAGCCCCCGCACCAGCCGCACGCGGCCCGTGGCCTGCGCGGGTTTCAGATAGGCTTTCGCCGCCGACCAGCGCGTGCCGCGCCAGATGGTGGCCTCCATGGCGCCGAAACCTTCCTGCTGGGCGCCGTTATAGTCGCGCGTCAGCGGATAGCCCGCCTGGCCCCCGGCCTGGATGAAGGCGTCGAAGAGCGGGTTGTCGCGCGCCCCGCGAGAGACATGCAGCGGGCCGTCCGTGCCCCGCCAGCCGCCGCCCGTGGGGCCGTTGGGGGCGATGCCGGCGGTGGATTGCGCGGCCTCTGCATCCTCGGCCCCGTGCCAGCACTCCATGCGCCGGAAATAGGGCAGCACATCGGCGAAGCCCCAGCCATCGGCGCCCTGTTCGGCCCAATGGTCATAATCATGCGCATGGCCGCGCACATAGGCCATGCCATTGATGCTGGATGAGCCGCCCACCACCTTGCCGCGCGGGCAGGCCAGCACGCGACCGCCCAGATGGGGCTCGGGCTCTGTCTGCATGCCCCAGTCATAGCGGGACATGTTCATCGGATAGGACAGCGCGCCGGGCATCTGGATGAAGGGGCCGGCATCCGAGCCGCCATATTCCACCACGATGACCGAGTGCCCGGCCTCGGCCAGCCGATACGCCACGGCCGAGCCGCCAGAGCCCGCGCCGACCACCACGAAATCCGCTTCCATCGTCATTGCGCGCCTCTTGCTCAGTAGGGTGCATCCACCGGGCCCATGCCCACATGCACCGTCTTGACCTGCGTGTAGTATTCCACCGCCGCGCGGCCGTTCTCTCGGCCCACGCCGGATTGCTTGACCCCGCCAAAGGGCATTTCCACCGGCGTCAGGTTGTAGCTGTTGATCCAGCAGGTGCCGGCCTGAAGCCCTGCCACCACGCGGTGCGCGCGGGTCATGTCAGCGGTGAACACCCCGGCGGCGAGGCCGAAATCACTGGCATTGGCCCGCGCGATGACCTCTTCCTCATCGTCGAAATCCAGCACTGCCATTACCGGGCCGAAAATCTCTTCTCGCGCGATCACCATGTCGTCGGTGACATCGGCAAAGACCGTGGGCTGCACGAAATAGCCTGGCCCGTTCAGCCGCGCGCCCCCCGTGACCAGTCGCGCGCCTTCGGCCCGGGCCTGTTCGATATAGCCCATGACCTTCTCCATCTGCGCTGCGCTCACCAGCGGGCCCATCTGGGTGGACTCGCTCATCGGGTCGCCCATGGTGATGGCCTCGGTGCGTGCCTTCAGCCGGTCCAGGAACCGATCCCGGATGCCGCGCTGCACGAAGACCCGCGTGCCGTTGGAGCAGATCTGGCCCGAGGAATAGAAATTCCCCAGCATCGCCCCGCCGATGGCATCCTCAAGGCTCGCATCGTCGAACACGATAAGCGGCGACTTGCCGCCAAGCTCCATGGTCACATGGCGGATGCCCTCGGCCGCTTTCGCATAGACCTTGCGCCCCGTGGGCACGGAGCCCGTCAGCGAGACCTTGGCGACCCGCGCATCCCCGGCCAGCGCCGCCCCCACCGCGCCGCGGCCCTGCAGGACGTTGAACAGGCCCGCCGGCAACCCGGCCTCGGTCAGGATTTCGGCCAGTTTCAGGGCTGATAGCGGCGTGATTTCCGAGGGTTTGAACACCATCGCATTGCCGAAGGCCAGCGCCGGCGCGGCTTTCCAGCAGGCGATCTGGATGGGATAGTTCCAGGCGCCGAGGCCCGCGCAAACGCCCAGCGGCTCGCGGATCGTATAGGCGAAATCGCCACCCAGCGGGATCGACTCACCCGTCACCGTGGGGGCCAGGCCGCCGAAATATTCCAGCGCATCGGCCCCGGATGCGGCATCGGCGACCAGCGTTTCCTGCAGCGGCTTGCCGGTATCAAGGCTTTCCACCACCGACAGGTCCCGATTGCGTTCGCGGATTAGGTCCGCCGCCCGGCGCAGGATGCGGCCCCGCTCCACCGGCTTCAGGCGCGCCCAGTCGGCCTGCGCCCGCGTGGCGGCATCCAGCGCGCGGTCGATCAGCGCGGGCGTCGCCTCATGCACCTGCGCGATCACCGACCCGTCGCCGGGATGCACCACGTCGATCACCGCGCCGGCGGGGTCGTCCACATAGGCGCCGTCGATGTAATGGCTGGCGGGCGGCTGGCTATTGTGATTGCTCATGCGTCACCCCCTTGCAGCGCCTGCGCCAGTGCCGCCTCGATCATCGCGCCGGTGGCCGCGCCGTCGGGCGCTTCGCTGCCCAGCGCGGCATGCAGATAGGTGCCGTCGATCATCACCGCGATCTGCCGCGCCAGCCCCGGCGCGCGCGGCCCCTGCGCCGGGCGCAAGGCATCGGTCAGGTTTGACAGCAGCCGGCGCTGATAGACGCGCAACAGCCGCCGTGCCTCGGGCCGGGTCTGCGCCAGGGCGTAGAAGTTCAGCCAGGCCGCCACGACCTCTCGCCGGAAGTTCGCGGGCGAGAACGAGGCCCGGATCACCGCGCGCGCCCGCGCTTCCGGCCCCTCGGCCGCCGCCAGCGCGCCGCGCACCTCTGCCCCGTAAAGCGTCAGCACATGGCGCATGGCGGCCAGAAACAGCGCCTCCTTGGACCCGAAATAATGATGCGCAAGGGCCGAGGACATGCCGGCGCGCTTGGCGATCCGGCTGACCGTGACCTCCAGCGTGCCGGCGTGCCCGATCTCGGCAATTGTGGCCTTGATAAGCGAGGCACGTCGTATAGGCTCCATCCCAAGCTTGGGCATCGGCTGTCTTTCCTCTTCAACAGGGCGGCGCGGCCCGGACAGTACGGCTTTGACACTCTGCTAGACGATTGTTTATTGACTCGTCAATCAACAACCGAGGAAGAAACAGGGAGACACCGATGCGACACCTTGCCCTTGCCACGGCCGCTGCGGCCCTTTCGGTCGGCGCGCTGGCGGCTGCGCCCGCGCAGGCCAATTGCGACACCGTGCGCTTTTCCGATGTCGGCTGGACCGACATCACCGCCACCACGGCGATGACCACCACCGTCCTGCAGGCGCTGGGCTATGAGACCGAAACGCTGGTGCTGTCGATCCCGGTCACGCTGGCATCCATGGCCAACAACGATATCGACGTCTTTCTGGGCAACTGGATGCCCACGATGGAGGCCGATATCGCCCCCTACCGCGAGGCCGGGAGCATCGACACCGTGGCGCGCAACCTGACCGGGGCGAAGTACACGCTGGCCGCCAACAGCCATGCCGCCGCGCTGGGCATCGGCGATTTTGCCGATATCGCCGCGCATGCCGATGCGCTGAACAACCGCATCTACGGCATCGAGCCGGGCAATGACGGCAACCGCCTGATCCTTGACATGATCGAGGCCGATGCCTTCGGCCTTGGCGGGTTTGAAGTGGTCGAAAGCTCTGAACAGGGGATGCTGGCGCAGATCGCGCGCGCGGATCGGCGCGGCGAGCCGGTCATCTTTCTGGGCTGGGAGCCGCACCCGATGAATGCCAATTTCGACATGACCTATCTGGCGGGCGGCGATGACTGGTTCGGGCCTGATTTCGGCGGCGCGGAAGTCTATACGAATACCCGCGCGGGTCTGGTCGAGGAATGCGCCAATCTGGGCGTGTTCCTGAACAATCTCGAATTCACGCTGGAGCTGGAAAACGAGATCATGGGCGCGATCCTGAATGACGGC
>SKNG01000375.1 GCA_007120685.1 Paracoccaceae bacterium
AACAATATTACTACGCCAAGCCGAAGAGCATGGTGGACAGGCCGAAGTCGCTGGACGATGTGGACCCCAAGCTGCTGGCCACCTATGAAAAGCTGGGCATCCCGCTGAAGGAACAGATGGTCCTGGCCGGTGTCGAAGGGGCCGACGAAGCCCCTGCCGAGGGGCGCAAGGTCGCCGTCGATGCGGTCTTCGATTCGGTCAGCGTCGGCACCACCTTCAAGGACGAACTGGCCAAGGCCGGGGTGATCTTCTGTTCGATTTCCGAGGCCGTGCGCGAGCATCCGGAACTGGTGAAGAAATACCTCGGCTCGGTCGTGCCGGTGACCGACAACTATTTTGCCACGCTCAACAGCGCGGTCTTCTCCGACGGCTCCTTCGTCTACATCCCGCCCGGGGTGCGCTGCCCGATGGAGCTTTCCACCTATTTCCGCATCAACGCCGAAAACACCGGCCAGTTCGAACGCACGCTGATCATCGCCGACAAGGGTTCCTATGTCAGCTATCTGGAAGGCTGCACGGCGCCGAAGCGGGACGAGCATCAGTTGCACGCCGCGGTGGTGGAAATCGTGGTGCTGGAAGATGCCGAGGTGAAGTATTCCACCGTCCAGAACTGGTATCCGGGCGACGAGGACGGCCGCGGCGGCATCTACAACTTCGTCACCAAGCGCGCCGACTGCCGCGAGGCGCGGTCGAAATGCATGTGGACGCAGGTGGAAACCGGCAGCGCCATCACCTGGAAATACCCGTCCTGCATCCTGCGTGGCGATGACAGCTCGGGTGAGTTCTATTCCATCGCCATCACCAACAACTGGCAGCAGGCCGATACCGGCACCAAGATGGTGCATCTGGGCAAGAACACCCGTTCGCGCATCGTGTCCAAGGGGATCTCGGCCGGGCATGCGCAGAACACCTATCGCGGGCTGGTCAGCATGCATCCGAAAGCGAAGGACAGCCGCAACTATACCCAGTGCGACAGCCTGCTGATCGGCGATCAATGCGGCGCGCATACCGTGCCTTACATCGAGGTGCGCAACGCCTCGTCCCGGGTGGAGCATGAGGCCACGACCTCGAAGGTCGATGACGACCAGCTGTTCTATTGCCGGAGCCGCGGCATGGACGAGGAAGAGGCCGTCGCGCTGGTCGTCAACGGCTTCTGCCGCGAGGTGCTGCAGGCGCTGCCCATGGAATTCGCCATGGAGGCGCAGGCGCTGGTGGCGATCAGCCTGGAGGGCTCGGTCGGATGAGTTTCGGGCGCGCCATGATCCAGACCTGGCAGCGGGCGGTGGTGTTCGGCATCTTCTTCCTGCTGCTGGCGATGGGGCTGGACCTGCTGTTCGACCGCACGGTCACCTGGGCCCAGCGCGGCACCACGGTGGTGCTGGGCGCGCTGGTCTACTGGGTCTTGTCGGCCTTCATGTTGAAGCGCCAGCAGGGGCAGGCCGGCGAGGGCAAACGGTAATGGACTGGAAATACTGGCTGACCGCAGGCGAGCCGCGCGCCCGCTACGTTTTGCTGATGGTGGTCGGCGTGGTGCTGATGATGGCGATCACCTATCCGTTCTGGGGCGCGGGCGGGCGCGGCATGGCGGCCTTTGCAGCCGTTGCCGCGGTGATCCTGTCCCATGTCTCGGCCAAGACGATCATGCGCCGCTAGGGGCGCGAAGAGGAAAATGAAGATGCTGGAAATCAAGGATCTGCACGTCAAGCTGGAAGAAGAGGACAAGGCCATACTGAAGGGCGTGTCGCTGACGGTCGAGGCCGGCAAGGTGCATGCCATCATGGGGCCCAACGGATCGGGCAAATCGACGCTGTCCTATGTCCTGTCCGGCCGCGACGGCTATGAGGTCACGGAAGGCAAGGCGCTGCTGGAAGGCAAGGATCTGCTGGAGATGGAGCCCGAGGAACGGGCGGCGGCGGGCCTGTTCCTGGCGTTTCAGTATCCGGTGGAAATCCCTGGCGTGGGCAACATGACCTTCCTGCGTACCGCCGTGAACGCCCAGCGCAAGGCACGCGGCGAGGAGGAGATGTCCTCGGGCGAGTTTTTGAAAGCCGTGCGCGCCAAGGCGAAGGAGTTGAAGATCGACGCCGACATGCTGAAGCGCCCGGTCAATGTGGGCTTCTCCGGCGGCGAGAAGAAGCGTAACGAAATCCTGCAGATGGCCATTCTGGAGCCGCGCATGTGCATCCTGGACGAGACCGACAGCGGCCTTGACGTGGATGCGATGAAGCTTGTCTCGCAAGGCGTCAACGCGCTGCGCGATGCCGGCCGGGCGTTCCTGGTCATCACCCATTATCAGCGCCTGCTGGACCATATTCGGCCCGATGTCGTGCATATCATGGCCGACGGGCGCATCGTGAAATCCGGCGGGCCGGAACTGGCGCTGGAGGTCGAGAAGAACGGCTATGCCGACATCCTGGCCGAGGTGTCGGCATGAACACCGCCGTTCAGTCCCGTCCCTTGACCCGCGCCGCGCGGCGCGAGGCCCGGCTGCAGGCGACAGCCGAGCGTGTGGCGCGGCTGCCCCTGCCCGAGAGCGCCGGCTGGCTGGCCCGGGCGCGCGAGGCGGCGCTGGATCGTCTGAGCGCGATGGGCCTGCCCGAGCGGCGTGACGAATACTGGCGCTTTACCGACCCCGCGCCGCTGGTGGCCGAGGCCGCCGCGCCTGCCGATGTCTTTCAGATCACCGACGAGCCTCTGGTCTTTTCCGGCATCGACCGGCTGAAGCTGGTCTTCGTCGATGGGGTGTTCGACCCGGCAGCGTCGGACGATCTGGCAGCGGAAGGCTTGGAAATCTGCCGCCTGGCCGAGGCCGGACAGACCGACATCCACTGGGCCCAGGACCTGTACGGCACGCTGGAAGCGCGCGGCCACCAGCCCGTGCCGCGCCCGCTGGGCGCGCTGAACAGCGCGATGGCCAGCGATGGGTTGCTGATCCGGGCCACGGGCAAGGTCTCGCGCCCGGTCTCGTTGATCTACAGCCGGAAAGATCCGGATGCCGACACCAGCCTGCATCATGTCATCAGGGTCGAACCGGGCGCGGAGATGACGTTGCTGGAAAACGGCCCCGTGGCGGCGCGCTATTCGGTGGTCACCGAGGCCAGCATCGGCGCCGGCGGCACCCTGCACCATGTCCGGGCCCAGGGCCGTGATCATGGCCGCAGCGGCATCACGCATTTCTACGCGCAACTGGCCGAAGAGGCGGTGCTGAAATCCTTCACGCTGTCGGCCAACGGCCGGGTGCTGCGCAACGAGGCGGTGATCTGGCTGGACGGCAAGGGCGGCTCGGCGCATGTGGCCGGCGCGGCGATGGGCGACGGGGCGTTCCATCATGACGATACCGTGTTCGTCACCCATGGCGCGCCGGGCTGCGAAAGCCGGCAGGTGTTCAAGAAGGTGCTGCGCAACGGCGCTGTGGGGGTGTTCCAGGGCAAGATCCTGGTCGAACAGCCCGCGCAACTGACCGACGGCTACCAGATCAGCCAGTCGCTGCTGATGGACGAGCGCAGCCAGTTTCTGGCCAAGCCGGAACTGGAAATCTACGCCGATGACGTCAAATGCAGCCATGGCTCGACCTCGGGAGAGATCGACGACGACCAGCTTTTCTACCTGCGTGCGCGCGGCGTGACCGAGGCCGAGGCGACCAACCTGCTGGTGCTTGCCTTCCTGTCCGAAGCGCTGGAAGAGATCAGCCGCGAGGATCTGGCGGAAGAGATTCGCGTACGCCTGGAAGGCTGGCTGGGCCGGCACCGGCGGTGACGGGCAGGGCAGGCGGAACGGGACCGAAGGCGGTGACGCAATGTCATTGAGTGCCGATATCCTGCGCAGCTATCGCGCGCCGCGCGCGGTCTTGCGGGCGCGTCTGGCCCGGTCGGAGGGCGAGCGCTCGGCGATCTTCTACCTGCTTCTGGCCTGCGTGCTGTTCTTCGTGGCGCAATGGCCGCGGTTGTCGCTGGAGGCGGCGCTGGATGACAGCATCCCGTTCCAGGCGCGCATGGCCGGGGCGCTGTTCGGCTGGCTGTTCGTGGCGCCGCTGTTTTTCTATGCGCTGGCCGGGGTTCTGGGGCTGGGCCTGCGGCTGATCCGCCCCGGCACGCCATGGCTGGCCATCCGCCTGGCCGTGTTCTGGGCGCTTCTGGCCAGTGCGCCGCTGGCGCTGGTGACGGGTCTGGTGGCGCCTATGGCTGGCGGGCAGGGCGCGGCTGCCGCCGCAGCTGGGCTGGCGGTGCTGGTCTGCTTCTTTTTGCTTCTGGGCGCCGGCCTGCGCGTGGCGCTTGAAGCGGGGGAACGGGTGGCCTAAGTGGGCATGATGCGTCAGGAACCCGATCTGCGCGGCCTTGTCCGCCTTTCATTCGCCGAGCCCGAGGCGGGCTTCCGGGCCGTGCAGGGACTCAACCTGCCCATGGATGCCCGCTGGATGCTGGTGGCCGCGGCGGTGCTGGCCGGGGTGGTGCTGGCCTATCTCTTGCCGGTGATGGCCGGTCAGACCGACGAGATTCCCTCGCCCCTGACTGCGACGGCCATCCAGGCAGGGATGAATCTGCTGGCGATCTTCCTGCTGACCCATGTCGGACGGATGTTTGGCGGCACCGGGCGATTCGAGGATGCGCTGCTGCTGGTCGGCTGGCTGCAACTGCTGATGGTGGGCATGCAGGCGATCCAGGTGGCGGTCATGCTGATCCTGCCGCCGCTGGGCGGGCTGGTACTGATCCTGGCGATTGCCGCGTTTTTCTGGCTGTTCAGCGGCTTTACCTGCGCGCTGCACGGGTTCCAG
>SKNG01000186.1 GCA_007120685.1 Paracoccaceae bacterium
CAAGCGGCGGGCGGGTCACCGACAGCGCCGGGCGCGAATACCGGTTCGAGCCGGGGCAATACCGCTTTCCCTTTGTCGCCCCGGGCCGCTATCGGATCGAAATCGGTGCGCAGGACAGCCACGACGCGCCCAGCCAGCGCAGCGACGAGGATTTGCAGGCGCTGCCGGGCGGCCCCTTCACGCTGGTCGAGGGATCGCGGCTCGAGCCGTTCGAGGTGGTGCCGGGGCCACCCCTGCGCATAGACATTCCGCTGGACCCGCTGGCCCTTGCCCAGATCACCCGCGATGCCTCGACCGATGGCGCCGGAATCGGCGATTTCTTCGAATACACCGTCACCGTTACCGCGTCGGAACCGATGGCGCCACAGGTGATCGACACGCTGCCGCCGGGCGTGGCCTTTCTGACTGGCACCCTGCTGATCGACGACGAGGCAGCGCTGCCTCAGGTCGCGCCGGGGGGCCGTGAACTGGTCTATGACCTGCCGATGATGGAGGCCGGACAGACCGTCACCATCACCTATGGCGCCCAGGTCGTGCCCCCCGCCTCGGCTGGGCGTTCGCTGCCCTCGCGCAGCACCCTGCAGACCCGCGGGCTGCGGCCGCTATGGGCCGAGCACGAGTTGCGGGTGCGCGACGTGCTGGGGCTGGACCGGGTGGCGATCCTGGGCCAGATCAGCGCCGGGGGCTGCCATGGGCCGAACCCGGGCTACGACCTGTCGGGCATCCGGGTGCTGCTGGAAAACGGCGAATACGCCATCACCGACAGCGATGGACGTTTCACCTTCCGCGACATCTACCGCCGTCCGCGCGTGGTGCAGATGGATGTGACCACCCTGCCGCCGGGCGCGCGACCGGTGCTGTGCTTCCCCTCGACCCGCAGCGCCGGCAGCGCGATTTCGCAATTCGTCGAGCTGCGGCCCGGGATGATGGGCCGCGTCGAATTCTACCTGGAATTCGACGACGAACCGGAGCCGCAAGCCGTCGCCACCCCTGCCCCGCGCGAGGTCTCGCCGCTGGAGCGGTTCGACCAGGCGTGGCTGGACCGCCATGGCGCCCGCCACGGCCCCGGCTTCGTGGCGCCGGCCGACCGGCACCTGCCGCGGTCCGAGGCGATCGACGTGGTCTACCTGCGCCCGGTTGGCGCGCGCTCGGAACTGACCGTGAATGGCGAGCCGGTGCCGGGCATCCGGCGCGAACCCGCGATCCGCTCGTCCGACGGGCGGTGGGAGATGGTGCGCTACCGCGCGGTGCGGATCGACGAGGGGCGCAACGCGCTGGCCGTGGACATCACGGCAGCGGATGGCACGCGGCTGGCGCAGCAGCAGCGCGCGGTGCTTTACGGCCTGCGCCCGCACCGGATGGAGTTGATCCGCACGGCGAGCGTTCTGGAAAGCGACGGGCGCAGCCAGCCGCGTCTGACCCTGCGCCTGACCGACCGCGAAGGCATCCCCATCCGGCCCGGCACCCAGGTGACGCTTGGCGTCGAGGCGCCCTTCGGCTTCGCGCCCGAGCGCGCGCCGCGCCGGAGCGAGCCGGCCTCGGCCCGCCAGCCCGCCAGCCGGATCACCGCAACGGTGGGCGATGACGGCCTGATCGAGGTGGCGCTGGCCCCGGTGCTGGAAGGCGGGACGGCGCGGATCGCTCTGGCCGGGGGCGGCCGGTTTCTGCAACAGCGCGTGCCGATCTCGGCCGCCGGGCGGCCCTGGGTGCTGGTCGGGCTGGCCGAGGGAACGCTGGCGCACCGCCGCGTGCGCGATCACATGCGCCGCGAGGGCGAGATCGGCAATGCGCTGTCGGGCCGGGTGGCGCTGTTTGCCGAAGGCGTCATCAGCGGCGAATGGTTGCTGACCTTGCGGGTCGACAGCGCGCAGGACCGTGACGCCTTCTACGGTATCGACCCCGATGCCGATTACATCGTCTATGGCGACCGCTCGGTGCAGGGCAGCGCCGCGCAAAGCCGCTTTCCCCTGTATCTGCGCCTGCGCCGCGAAGGGGCCGAGTTCCTGATCGGCGATTTCAACACCGGCCTGAATGACGGCGGCATCCAGATCAACCAGCGGGTCACCGGCGCCCGCGCGATCTTCGAGGACGAGGACTGGCGCGTGATGGCCTTCGCCGCCCGCACCTCGAACCGGCTGGTCGAGGATCGCATCCCGCTGAACGGCACCATCGGCCCCTACCAGCTAAGCCGCACCGATATCGTGCCCCATTCGCAGACCGTGCGCCTGCTGACCGTGTCGCGCTTCGACGCCTCCGAGGAGCTTGAAAGCCGGACCCTGCAGGCGGGGCGGGACTATGTGGTCAGCTTCAACACCGGCCAGGTCTTCCTGCGCCAGCCCCTGCCGGCCTTTACCCCGGACCTGGACCGGCAGGTGCTGGTCATCGACTATGAGGCCGACGAGGACATCCGCAACGGCCTGATCGCCGGCATCCGGGCCGAGGGGGCGCTGAGCCCGCGCGTGCAGGTGGGCGCCAGCGCCGTGCATGCCCGCCGGGTGGATGGGCAGGATCTGTCGATCACCCTGCTGGGCGTGGACGCGCGTTTCCAGGCGACCGATCATCTGGCGCTCAGCGCCGAAATCCTGCGCGCCCAGCGCCGCTTTGCCACCTTCAGCGACACCGGGCTGCGCACCGAATTCAGGGCCGAATACGAACGCGGCGACACAAGGCTGGAAACCTATGTCCGCCGCCAACGCGGCCATGTGACGCTGACGGCCTCGGACCGTGAGATCGACACCACCGTAGCCGCGCTGATCCTGCGCCAGGCCCTGTCGCGCCTTGATCCGGACAACCCGGATGATCGATGGTTCCTGGATGCCCGCCTGCTGGCCGAGAACGACCGCGCCGGGCAGAGCCGCCAGCGCGACACCGAACTGCTGCTGACCCGTCAGCGCGCGCGGGTCAGCCAGTCGCTGGGCCTGCGCACCCTGCGCCGCAGCGACGAGGAGGGCCGCACCCGTGATCTGCGCCTGGCCTATCGCGGCACCGCCACCACCGAAGACGGTCGGTTGACCATAGGCCTGGGCACCGAGGTGTCGCTTGATGGCAGCGGGCCGCAGGCGGGTGACCAGATGGACCTGACCTTCGGTTACGCGCTGACCGACCGGGTGTCGCTGTTCGGCACGGTGGAGATTTTCAGCCCCCGCAGTGCCGGCGCGCGCCGGATAGAGGACAGCCGCCGCCTGACCTTTGGCGCCGAATTCACCACCGAGGGCGGGCAGACATGGCGCGGCGCGGCCTCCTGGGCCGGCAACCACGCCCGGCGCGGCCAGGCGCTGTTCCTTGGCACCGAGCGCATCGCCACCCTGCGCGAGGGGCTGACCGCCAGCTTCGGCGCCGATGCGCAATGGGATCTGGGCGCCGCCGGGGTGCCCATCGGCCAGTCGATCGGCAACCCCTACATCGCCGAAAGCTTCGTCGCCCTGCGCGCGGGCCTCAGGCGCGAGACCGAAACCTGGGGCGCGGGGATCGACGGCGAATGGCGCCGCACGCGCAGCAGCCAGCAGGGCAACCTGCGCCTGCGCTTCGATGCCGAACTGACCGAAAGCTGGACGGCGGGCGGCGAGGCGCTGTGGGGGCTGAACCGCACCAACGGGCAGGACTGGCGCCATGACCTGCAACTGCGCTTCAGCGCCGCCCATCGCCAGGGCCCGCGCGACCCGATCACACTGCTGCAACTGGAATGGCGCGACCAGGTCGAGGGCGGGATCGACAGCCGCTCGGCGCTGTTCTCGGCCTATCGCTCGCAATACCTCTCTGACAGCGAATTCCTGAACCTGCGCTACGGGCTGCGGCTGGTCGAAGCCGACCTTCGCACCGGCACCAGGCGCGACGCGCTGCAGCTTGTGGGCCTCGAATACCGCCGTGACCTGAACGAGCGTTTCGACATCGGCCTGCACGGTGCGCTGCTGCACGCCGGCCGCAGCCGCATGACCTCGACCTCCCTGGGCCTGTCGCTGGGCTTTACCCCGTTCGATGACGGCTGGGTCAGCATCGGCTACAACCTGTTCGGCTTCCACGACCCCGATTTCTCGGCCCATGGCCATACCGACCGCGGTGTCTTCATCCAGTTCCGCCTGCGGCTTGATGCCAACACGGTCCAAAGGATGTTCCGTTGATCCGGGCGCGCGCAGGGGCACTGGCCTCGCTGGCGCTGGCATCGCTTGCCGGCGTGGCCGGGGCCAGCCCGCTTTGCACCCCTTTCGCCACCGGCGGCACGGTCAGCCTGATCCAGGTCGGCAATCAGCAGTTCTGCGTGCATCGCTTCACCGCAACGGGGACTAGCAGCTTCCAGGCGGCGCAATCGCTGTCGGTGCAGTATCTGATCGTCGGCGGGGGCGGGGGCGGGGGCAGTTCGGACCTCTGGCAGGGGGTCAACTACTATTCGGGCGGTGGCGGCGGGGCTGGCGGTGTCCAGCAGGGCAGCGCGATGGCGGTGGCTGCCGGAACCTTTACCGTGGTGGTTGGCGCCGGCGGGGCGGGCGGTATCAGCGGTGGCAGCGCGCGCGGCCTGAACGGCGGCAACACCAGCTTCAACAGCGTGACCGCAATCGGCGGTGGCGGCGGCGGCGGCAGTACCAGCGCGCCAACCCCGGTCGCGCCGACCACGGGCGGCAGCGGTGGCGGCGGCGGCGGGCGGCAAAGCTGGACCAACGCTGCTGCGACAGCCGGCGCGGAGGGCAACCCCGGGCAGGGCAACAGTGGCGGCAACGGCCGCAACGGCACCAACGGCGGCAGCCAGGGAAGCAATCCGCAGAACCAGACCGGCGG
>SKNG01000245.1 GCA_007120685.1 Paracoccaceae bacterium
CACCTTTTCAACCGGCGTGACCAGGTAGTATTTCCCGTCCTCCAGCTTCAGGATGGTTGAAAACAGCCGCACCAGTTGCGGCCGGCCGATCGGCGTGCCCTGGTAGAACCAGGTCCCGTCACGGCGGATGCGCATGTCCAGATCGCCGCAAAACGGCGGGTCCCACAGATGCACCGGCGGCAGCTTGCCCCCTTTCGCGGCAGCCTGCGCCGCCGCGGCGATGCCATCGGCACCGGACAGGGGCAGAGGGGTCACATTGTCTTCAGTGCTCATGGTTCCTTCCAACTTGCTCTGGGCGAAGGGCCCTAGCGTGTCATATAAAGCATCCAGCCCCAAGGTCATGCCGGCCACAATGCCCAGGAACCGGCCGGACATGCACAGCAGGAACGGAGAGCCGGATGAGCGATGACATGATCCCCGCGATCGAGGCGCTGGGCGAGAAGCTGGCACAGGCCCGCGCCGCCATCGCGCCCCGCTTCATCGGGCAGGAAACCGTGGTGGACCTGTCGCTGGTGGCGCTTCTGTCCGGGGGGCACGCGCTGCTGGTGGGCCTGCCCGGCCTCGGCAAGACCCGGCTGGTAGAGACGCTGGCCCGCGTCATGGGGCTGGACTGGAACCGCATCCAGTTCACCCCGGACCTGATGCCGGCCGATATCCTGGGCTCAGAGGTGCTGGATATCGACGACGCCGGCAAGCGCGCCTTCCGCTTCATCGAGGGGCCGATCTTCTGCCAGCTTCTGATGGCGGACGAAATCAACCGCGCCAGCCCGCGCACCCAGTCGGCGCTGCTGCAGGCGATGCAGGAGCGCGAGGTCACGGTCGCCGGCCAGCACCGCCCGCTGGGCGTGCCCTTCCATGTGCTGGCCACGCAGAACCCCATCGAACAGGAAGGCACCTACCCGCTGCCAGAGGCGCAGCTTGACCGTTTCCTGGTGCAGATCGATGTCGAATACCCCGACCGCGACACCGAACGCGAGATTCTGATCGCCACCACCGGCAGTGCAGAGGCCGAGGTGTCGGCGGTGTTCGACCCGGCCTCGCTGCTGGCCGCGCAGGCGCTGATCCGGCGCATGCCGGTGGGTGACAGCGTGGTGGCGGCGATCCTGGATCTGGTGCGCGCCTGCCGGCCCGGCACCGCCGAATCCGACCCGTCGGTGACCGATTCGCTCAGCTGGGGGCCGGGGCCGCGCGCGGCGCAGGCGCTGATGCTGGCGGTGCGGGCGCGGGCGCTGTTGCAGGGTCGGCTGGCGCCTTCGGCCGAGGATGTGGCGGCGCTGGCCCGCCCGGTGCTGACCCACCGCATGGCACTTAGTTTCGCCGCCCGCGCGCGGGGCGAGACGCTGCCCGCGCTGATCGACCGCGTGGCCGGCCGCGCCACCGCCAGCACCGAGGCGGCTGCGTGATCGGCCGCCGCCGCGCATACCCACCCGCAAGGGGTTCTGCATGAGCGATGCCGCCACCACTTTGCGCAGCCGCGCCGAGGCGCTGTCCGGCGCCTTGCCGCCATTGCTGGTTGCCGCGACGAACCTGGCCAACAGCGCCCTGCCCGGCGCCCATGGCCGCCGCCGCGCCGGGCAGGGGGCCGAGTTCTGGCAGTTCCGCCCGGCAGTGGGCAGCGATGGCGCGGGGCGTATCGACTGGCGCCGCTCGGCCCGGGGCGACGACCATTTCGTGCGCGAAACCGAATGGCAGGCCGCGCGCTCGGTCGCGCTCTGGGCCGATGACGGTGCGGCGATGGGATTTGCCAGCGCCAAGGGGGCCGAGACCAAGGGCCAGCGCGCCCGCCTGCTGGCCATGGCGCTGGGCGTCTTGCTGCTGCGCGGGGGCGAGCGCGTGGGGCTTGCCCGCCCGGACATGCCGCCCCGCGCGGGACAGGCCCAGGCCGGCAAGCTGGCCATGGCGCTGGATGCGCCCGAAGGGACGGAAGAGCACACCTTGCCGGTGCTGACCGCCCTGCCCGCCGGCGGCCATGCGGTGCTGTTTTCCGATTTCCTGGGCGATCCGGAACCGGTTGAGGCCGCGCTGGCCGAGGCCGCAGAGCGCCAGATCGGCGGGTTGCTGGTGCAGGTGCTGGACCCGGCGGAAGAGGGTTTTCCCTTTGACGGACGCACCCGGTTTGAAAGCATGAGCGGTCATTTGCATTACGAGACCCTGCGCGCCGGCGATCTGCGCGCGGCCTATCTGCAGCGGCTGGCCGCGCGCAAGGACCGGCTGGAGCAGATGGCCCGCCATGCCGGCTGGCGCTTCACCACCCTGCACACCGATGCCGCACCGGCCGCCGGCCTGATGTGGCTCTGGCAGGCGATCGCCACCGGGCCGGGCGCCCGGCAGGGGGCGTGATGGGCGCGCTCGGTTTTGCCACGCCGGCGATCCTGTTCGCGCTGCTGGCGCTGCCCATTCTGTGGTGGCTGTTGCGCGCCATCCCCCCCGCGCCGGTGCAGCGCCGCTTCCCCGGGATTGCCCTGCTTCTGGGCCTGCGCGAGCGTGACCCGGAAAGCCAGCGCACGCCCTGGTGGATCCTCGCGCTGCGGGTGGCGGCGCTGGCCTTTCTGATCATCGCGCTCTCTGGTCCCGTGCTGAACCCGCGTGGCGTGGCCTCGGGCGAGGGGCCGCTCTTGGTGGTCATGGATGCCAGTTGGGCCAGCGCGCGGGACTGGCCGCGCCGCACCGAGCGCGTGTCCCAGGCCCTGACCGACGCCCGCCGCGCCGGCCGCCCGGTGGCCGTGGTCCGCCTGACCGATCCCCCACCCGGCGGGCCAGCGTTTCGCAGCGCCGATCACTGGCAGGAACGGCT
Organism: Paracoccaceae bacterium; assembly: GCA_007120685.1. Lineage (GTDB taxonomy): Bacteria > Pseudomonadota > Alphaproteobacteria > Rhodobacterales > Rhodobacteraceae > Pararhodobacter. Next base: position 2,795 of record SKNG01000245.1, read on the forward strand.
GGCCGGCATGACCCCCCTGCCGGTGGCACCCGCCGCCGATCAGAGCTGGCTGGACGGGCTGCCGGACCGGATGGAAACCCTCTGGATGTCCGACGGGCTGGCGCGCGAGGGGCGCGGCGACCTGCTGGCCGCGCTGCAATCGCGCGGCGCCGTGACGGTTTTCCAGCCCGAAACCCCTGCCGTGGCGCTGCTGCCGCCCCGGTTCGAGGGGGGCACTGTCACGGTTGCCGCGCGCCGCACCGCTTCGGCCCCGCCGGCCGAGACGCTGGCGCTGTCCGCCCTGGGCCCCGACCCTTCGGGCACCGAACGGGTGCTGGCGCGCGCCGATCTGACCTTCGACGCCCGCGCCGACAGCGCCGAGGCCGAATTCACCCTGCAGCCGGAACTGCGCAACCGCATCAACCGCTTCCAGATCGAGGGCATGCGCGGCGCCGGCGCTGTATCGCTGGCCGATGACAGCCTGCGCCGGCGGTCCGTGGCCCTGCTGACGGTGCGCGAGGGGACCGAGGCGCTGGCGCTCCTCTCGCCCCTGCACTATGTCCGCCAGGCCCTCGCCCCCAGCGCCGACTTGACCGAGAGCGCCAGTATCGAGGATCTGCTGCTGACCGATCCCGATGTGCTGATCCTGAATGATCAGCCGGGGTTGAGCGAGGCGGAGAATGAGGCGCTGCTGGACTGGGTCGAGGAAGGCGGGCTGCTGGTCCGCTTTGCCGGCCCCAGTCTGGCGGCGGGGCCGGAAGGCCTGCCCGCCGGCGCCCCGGTGGAAGACCCGCTGCTGCCCGTCACCCTGCGTGCGGGTGGCCGGACCGTTGGCGGCGCCATGAGCTGGGGTGCCCCGCGCCGGCTGGCGCCGTTCCGCGAGGGCACGCCCTTCCACGGCCTGCCGGTGCCCGAGGAGATCGAGGTGCGCGCCCAGGTGCTGGCCCAGCCCGGCCCTGAACTGGCCGAACGCTCCATCGCCGAACTGGGCGATGGCACGCCGCTGGTAACACGGCGCACGCAGGGCGAGGGGCAGATCGTCCTGTTTCACGTCACCGCCGGGGCAGACTGGTCCACACTGCCGCTTTCCGGCCTCTTCGTGCGGATGCTGGAACGGCTGGCGGTATCCACCCGGGGGCAGTTGCCGGATCAGGCGGAACTGGCCGACAGCAACTGGACGCCGGATGCGCTGCTCGACGGGTTCGGCCAGTTGCGCCGCGCCGATGACAGCCCGGCCGTCCCTGGCACCGCGTTGCGCACGGCGCTGGAAGCGTCCGAGCCGCAGGCCGACGCCGCCTTGCCGGGCCTCTATCGCGGCGGCACGCAGGTTGTGGCGCTCAACGCCGGCACCGCCCGCACCCGGTTGCAACCAGCCAGCTGGCCCGTCAGCGTGCCGGTGGAATCCGGCATCGACCGGCCTGAACAGCCGCTGGCGGGCTGGCTGTTCCTGCTGGCCGCCGTGGCGCTGATGGCCGATGCGCTGGGCACCTTGGCCCTGGCCGGCAGGCTGGGCCCCGCCGCCGCGGCCGCGCTCGCCCTCGCCCTGGCGCTGCCCGGCACTGGCATGCAGGCCCGCGCCGACACGCCGACCGGGCAAGCGCCGGACGAATCCCGCCTGCTGCAGGCCACCGAAAACGTGGTGCTGGCGCATGTGCCCTCGGGCGATCCGCAGGTGGACGATATCGCCCATGCCGGCCTGCGCGGCCTGTCGCGCGCGCTCTACAACCGGTCCTCGGTCGAACCCGGCCCGCCGATGCTGGTGGACCCGGAAACCGATGATCTGGCGCTCTTTCCCTTCCTCTACTGGCCGGTTCTGGAAAACAGCCCCATCCCCAGCGCCGAGGCCTATGCGCGGCTCAACCGCTATCTGCGCGGCGGCGGCATGATCCTCTTTGACACGCGCGACGCCGAACGCGCCCGGCTGACCGGCACCACCCCCGCCGCGCGCCGGTTGCAGGCCATCGCCGCCGGGCTGGACATCCCGCCGCTGGAACC
>SKNG01000446.1 GCA_007120685.1 Paracoccaceae bacterium
CCCACGAAGGGGGGCACCATCACCCTCACGCCATTGTCAAGGATCGCCGGCTTGTAGCTGTTGGCCGCGGTCTGGCCCTTCACCACCGGTTCGGTCTCCACCACCTTGCAGGTCACCTTCTGCGGCAGCGCCATGTTCAGCGCCTCCTCGCCGTAGTATTCGATGGTTACCGTCATGCCGTCCTGCAGGAAGGGGCGGCGGTCGCCCAGGAGGTCGGCGGGAAGCTCGATCTGCTCGAAGCTCTCCATGTCCATGACCACCAGCATGCCGTCGTTCTCATACAGGAACTGCTGGTCCTTCTGTTCCAGCCGAACCCGTTCCACCTTGTCTTCGCTGCGAAAACGCTCGTTCAGCTTGCGCCCGTCGCGCAGGTTCTTCATCTCCACCTGCGCAAAGGCGCCGCCCTTGCCGGGCTTCACATGGCCGACCTTGACCACCCCCCAAAGACCGCCATCATGTTCCAGCACATTGCCGGTCTTGATTTCGTTACCGTTGATCTTTGGCATGGGAAACTCTTGACAAAAGGTTGCAGCGTGGCTCGCGCTGTCTATATCTTGCGGGCTGCAGGCTGGCAAGCTTACGAGATACAGTCTGCCGCGTCGGGGAGCTATGCGCGCCGCGCATGTGTGCCATGCGTTTAATCGGTAGCGAATCAGGGCGGATATTCGGTAGGAAGGCCGACGCCAGAAATGCAAGAGCAAGAACAAGGACGGTAGAAATGTTTGATTTCGTGGATGGCTCGGCGCAAAGCCACGAGCAGGGACAGCGCGCGCGCAAGCTGTTTGCCGCCGTTGTGCTGGCGGCGCTGGACGACGCCATCGCCGATGACAAGAAATACGGCAACGGGCCGGAACAGATTGCCCGCTGGGCGCGCTCGCGCGATGGGCGCGAGGTGTTGAGCTGCGCCGGGATCGACCCGAATGAGCGCGTGGTGCAGGGGCTGATGACGTTCGTGGCAGCCGGCGTGCGTACCTCGGTCGCGCTGTCGCGCGAAGAAAGCGAGCGGCGTCAGGCCGCTGCTGCCGCGGCCGAAGCCGAGGCTGCCTGAGCGCCCCCCGTATCGCGGGCGGCCCAGGCCGACAATCCGGACCCCGTGCCCCAGGGCGCGGGGTTCTTTCTTGTCGGCCGGGTGAGATGGCAATTCCTGTTAAGTGCACCGACAGGCGCGGGGGGTGACGCGCCTTTGAAGGCGCGTGCAAACGGGCTTTCGAAAGCCCGTTTTCCGTCGGCACCAGAGCGTTCCGTCTCAGCCCGGCGGATACCGCATGATTGCGGGCGGTTCAGGAAGCGGCGCGCGCCGCCGGGCGCGGGGCTATCCCTTCCCGCGCCAGCCATTCGCCGATCACGCGCGCGCAATCGGCGGCATGGCTGATCGGCACCATATGCCCCGCGCCCGGTATCCGCACCCGTTCTGCGCGACCAAGCCGGCCGACCAGCGCGCGTGAGACAGCGCGGAAGATGCCCGGCGAGCGCGCGCCGGTAATCAGCAGCACCGGCCGGTCGAACCCTGCCATGCGTCCCGGCGCCAGTTGCCCGCCGCTGTCGTCGAACACCCCCGGCCGACTGGCGGCGATCAGCGGCATCTGCGCCATGAACCGCGCGCGGGTCTTTTCCGGCAGCGCCTCCCATGGCGCGGCATCGCCGTTGATCTGCATGAAGGCCCGCGCCGCGGCTTCCGGCCGCCCCGCCCGAAGTGCGGCGGCGAAGCCATGTTCGTCGCGCAGATGGTCGGCGAATTCGGGCTCTTCCCGGGCCGCGGCGAAGAACACCGGCTCGAACAGTACGAGGCCCAGCACGTCCCCGGGGCGCTCCAGCGCGTGTCGGAGCGCGCAGGTGGCGCCGAAACTGTGCCCGATCAGAAGCGAGGGCCGATCGATCAACCCGGCCAGTTGCGCCGTGACATCGGCCTGATAGTCGCTCTGCCCCGTGGGGTTGTCCCAAGCGGGCGAGCGGCCATGGCCCGGCATGTCGAAGGCCAGCGCATCCAGCGGCGGATCCATCGCGCCGACCAGCCCTTCCCAGCCACCGGAATGGCCCAGGAAGCAATGAGCCATCACCGTGGGCAAGCCACCGGGCGTGCCCAGCCGCACCGTGTAGGGCGCGCTCACGCCGCGGCGTCCAGGTGGCGGGCCAGGTCGTCGATCCGGTCCTGGCCCCAGAACTTTTCCTCACCCACGATGAAGAAGGGAAAGCCGAAGACCCCGGCCTCGACCGCGCGGGCCAGGTTGCGCTGATAGGTCTCGGCGCCCTGCAGCATGCCGGAAAAGGCCAGACCGGGGTCGAAGCCCGCCGCCGTCAGACAACCGCGGATCACCCCATCGTCTGCGACATCGCGCTCTTCTTCCCAGCAGGCGCGGCTCAGGCCGGTGACCAGGGTGTGAATGTCCCCGCCCTCTGCCCCGCTGTCCTGCGCGGCGATGATGGCATAGGCGGCGGGCGCGGGATTGGTGGGGAAATGGCGGGGGTGCAGGTTCAGCGGCACGCCCAGTTTCGCCGACTGGCGGCGCAGTTCCTGCAGGCGGTAAGCCTTGCGGCTCTCGTGGCGCTCGCTCAGCATCAGCCCGCCGGTCTGGGCAAAGAGCGCGGCGGGGTCGACCGGCAGGTAACGCAGCGTCAGCCCGTGGCGCGCGGCCAGATCGGCCGGCCGGCGTCCGGCCAGATGCACCCAGGGCGAGAGCGGGGTCAGGTAATAGTCGAGCACGGCCATCCGCGATCACCGAAAGTTGCTTCTTCTTCCCATGACCGTAGTGGGGTGCTAAGCGGAGTCAACCTGCCGAATCCGGCGCCACGGGACCTGTCAGAGCCGCCATGAACGAGCCGAAACTGATCGCCGGCAACGCCAACCGCCCGCTTGCCAAGTCCATCGCCCGGCGCATGTCGCTGCATCGCGGCCGAAGCGTGAACCTGGTGGACGCGCGGGTGGAGCGGTTCAACGATCAGGAAATCTTCGTCGAGGTGTTCGAGAACGTGCGCGGCGAGGACATGTTCATCATCCAATCGACCTCGAACCCCGCCAATGACAATCTGATGGAACTGCTGATCATCGCCGATACGCTGAAACGCTCCTCGGCGGCGCGGACGACGGCGGTGATCCCGTATTTCGGCTATGCCCGCCAGGACCGCCGGACCAAGGCACGCACGCCGATTTCGGCCAAGCTGGTGGCGAACCTGATCACCCAGTCGGGCATCGACCGGGTGCTGACGCTGGATCTGCATGCCACGCAGATTCAGGGCTTCTTCGATATTCCGGTGGACAACCTTTATGCCGCGCCCATCTTCGCGCTGGATGTGATGCACAATTTCAAGGACCGGCTGGAGAATGTGACCGTGGTCTCGCCCGATGTGGGGGGCGTGGCGCGGGCGCGCGAACTGGCCAAGCGGATCGGCTGCGCGCTGGCCATCGTCGACAAGCGGCGCGAGAAGCCCGGCGAGGTGGCCGAGATGACGGTGATCGGCGAGGTGGCGGGCAAGACCTGCATCATCGTCGACGATATCTGCGATACCGCCGGGACGCTGTGCAAGGCGGCCGAGGTGCTGGTGGAGGCCGGCGCGGTGGAGGTGCATTCCTACATCACCCATGGCGTGCTGTCCGGCCCGGCGGTGGAGCGGATCACGAAGTCGGTGATGAAATCGCTGGTGATCACCGATTCCATTGCGCCGACCGACCCGGTAACCGCCGCGCCGAACATCCGCGTCGTGCCCACCGCACCGCTGTTCGCGCAGGCGATCCTGAACACCTGGAACGGCACCTCGGTCTCGTCGCTCTTTGACATGGAGACGCTGCAGCCGATCTATGAGGGGATCTACCTGCCGGGCTGAGCGCTGGCCGGTAGCGGCGCAAGGGGGGCGCTGCCCCCCGTCGGCTACGCCGACTCCCCCCGGGATATTTGAAGAGCAAAGAGGGGGCGGGCGACAGATCAGCTTCTGGCCGAGCGGCGCAGCAGGATGCCGGCGATGATCACGGCTAGGGTGACGATGGCGATGATGATGGCGGCGAGCGCGTTGACATCGGGGCTGGCGCCAAGCCGGACCTTGGAGAAGATCACCATCGGCAGCGTGCTGGCGCCGGGGCCGGAGACGAAGCTGGCGATGACCAGATCATCCAGCGACAGGGTGAAGGCCAGCAGCCAGCCGGACACGAGCGCCGGCGCGATGACTGGAAGCGTGACGTCGAAGAACACCCGCACCGGCCCCGCGCCGAGATCGCGCGCCGCTTCCTCCAGGCTTTCGTCCATGTCGCGCAGGCGGGACTGGGCGATGACCGCCACGAAGGCCGCGCAGAAGGTGGTATGGGCGATGATGATCGTGGTAAGCCCCCGCCCTGCCGGCCAGCCCAGAGTCAGCTCCATCGACACGAACAAGAGCAGCAACGACAGGCCAGTGATGACTTCCGGCATGACCAGCGGCGCGGTGATCATGCCAGTCAGCAACAGCCTGCCCGCGAACTTGCCGAAGCGTGTCAGCACGAAGGCGCCGAGCGTGCCGATCACCACCGCCAGCGTGGCCGAGGCCACGGCGATCTGCAGGCTGATCCAGGCCGCGCCCAGGATCTGGCGGTCGTTGAAAAGCGCCACATACCAGCGGGTCGAAAACCCGCCCCAGACCGTGACCAGCCGGCTTTCATTGAAGGAAAACACCACCAGCGAGACGATGGGCGCATAGAGGAAGACAAACCCCAGCACCGCCGCCATGGGCAGGATCCAGCCGCGCGCCATCAGTCAAGCTCCCGCCGGTTCTGCACCGATTGCAGCCACATGATCGGCGC
>SKNG01000194.1 GCA_007120685.1 Paracoccaceae bacterium
CAGGCCGCGCGGGCGCCGGGGTTGGCGTGATGCGGGTGCTGCTCGATACCTGCGTGCTCTACCCGCCGCTGATGCGCAACCTGCTGCTGGGGTTGGCGGTGCGGGGGCTGTTTGCGCCGCTGTGGTCGGTGGAAATTGCGGCGGAATGGCTGCATCTGACCGCGCGGCGGGGCGATGCGGCGGGGGCAGAGCAGCCACTGCTGCGGATGCGGGCATCGTTTCCGCAAGGCGAGGTTGCGGGGGGCGATCCGGCCACGCTGAACCTGCCCGATGCCAGCGACCGTCACGTGCTGGCCGCCGCCATTGCGGGGGGCGCCGATCTGATCCTGACCGCCAATCTGCGCGACTTTCCGCGCCGGGCCCTCGCCCCGCATGGGCTGCAGGCGCAGGCGCCGGATGATTTCCTGATGGCGCAATGGTTGTCCGCGCCCGAGGCGGTAGAGGCCGAGGTTGCGGACCTCTGGCCGGGGCTGGACGGACGTGATTTGCGACGAGCATTGCGGAAGGCTGGCCTGCCGCGACTGGGCAAGGCCTTGGCGGTGTGAGTGAAAGACTTCATGCGGTTTGTAAAGAACACCGCCCAAATCACTGACAAAAGATCACTTTACCAATCTGAGAACATCCCTGAAACGCGGATGCTCGGCGCTTTCCAGCCATTCGAAGATGACCATCTCGGCGCTGACGATCTGCGCCCCCGCCCGCGCCAGCCGGTCCAGCGCCAGCGCCTTGTTCGCGGCGCGACGCGAGCCCGTGGCATCCGCCACCACCGCCACCCGCCGCCCGTTTGCCAGCAGCCCCAGCGCCGTCTGCAACACGCAGACATGCGCCTCGCAGCCCGTCAGCACCGCCGTATGCGCGGGATCGAGGGCGCGCAGGAAGCCCGGTTCGGCGCAGGCATCGAAGTGCATCTTCGCCAGCGGCGCCCGTGCGCCCAGGTCCTGCAGGGTGGTGCCCAGGCCCGCCGGGTTCTGTTCGGTGAAAACCATCGGCACGCCCAGAATCTCTGCCGCCCCGATCAGCCGTTTTGCCTCGGCCACCACCGCCTCGGCCCCGTCGATGGCACCCATCATCCGGGTCTGCAGATCAATGGCGACCAGCGTGCTGGCCTCTCGCCGCAGCGCGCTCATGCGCCGATCACCAGGCGGTCGCCCCTTGCGCGTGAACAGCAGGTGATAATCTTCCTTCCCGCGGCATGCTCGGAACGCGACAGCACCCGGTCGCGGTGGTCGGCCTCGCCACCCAGAAGGGGCATCTCACAACTGCCGCACAACCCCTCTTCGCAGTCCGAGGCGATATCGATGCCAGCCGCGCGCAGCACCTGCAGGATGGTGCGGTCGGCGGGCACCTGCAGCGTGATCCCGCTGTCGGAGAGATCCAGCGCGAAGGCATGCTCCCGTGCCGGGTCCAGCGCCGGTTTCGGGGTGAAATGCTCGATGGTAAGGGTGACATCGGGGCGGGCCCTGGCTGCCTCCTCCATGGCATCGAGCATCCGCGCCGGCCCGCAGGCGCAGATCTGCGCGCCTCGCGGGGTCTCGGCAAACAGCCGTTCCAGGTCCAGCCGCGCGCCCTCGTCACCCGGGTATAGCCGCAGCGCCGCCGCATGATCGCGCGCCAGACGGTCCAGAAAGGCCATCCGCCCGCGCGAGCGCCCGCAATAGTGCAGCGCGTAGTCCCGGCCCAGCGCCTGCAGCCGGTCGGCCATGGCCAGAATCGGCGTGATGCCGATGCCGCCCGCCACCAGCAGATGCGCCGGCGCGTCCTCGTCCAGCCGGAAATGGTTGCGCGGGCCGCGCAGGCGCAGCGCCGTGCCCGGCTGCGCGTGATCATGCAGCCAGCGTGAGCCCCCGCGCCCCTGATCCTCGCGCAGCACGGCCAGTCGGTAGCCCGCCTCGCCCGGCGCCCCGCAGAGCGAATAGCGCCGGCTCTCGCCCGAGGGCAGGATCAGATCCACATGCGCGCCGGCCGACCAGCCGGGCAGGGGGATTCCATCAGTCGCCGTCAGCACCAGCCCCAGCACGACCTCGACCTCTATATGCGCCTCGGCAACCACCACATCGCGCGCCAGCGCCTTCGGATCGGGCGGGCCGATGGGGAAATCGCGCGCCGCCTCGCGCAGCGCCGGATCGCGCCGTTCCGGGTTCAGCGCCGGGTCCCAGCGCACCAGCACCCGCTCCGGCCCCCGGAAGGACGTGTTGGGCAGGAAGGTGAATTCTTGTTCCACCATCTCCATATGCGGCAGCCGGCGGGTCAGTTCCTCCAGCATGATGCGCAGCTCCATCCGGCCCAGGTTCTTGCCCATGCACTGATGGCTGCCATAGCCGAAGGTCAGATGCGCGGCGGTATCCTCGCGCCAGATGTCCAGCGCATCGGGGTTGTCGAAGCGGCGCGGGTCATGGTTGGCGGAAGCCGTGACCATCAGGATCTTGCCCCCCTTCGGGATCGTCACCCCGCCGACCTGCACATCCCGCGTCGCCACCCGCCGCCAGGCCACCACGGAACCGGAATGGCGCAGGCATTCCTCCACCGCATTCGGGATCAGCCCGGGGCGGGCGCAAAGCGCTTCCCAGGCGGCGCGGTCCTCCAGCAGGCGGCGCATCATGTTGGCGCCGGCCATGGCGGTGGTCTCATGCGCGGCGACGATGATCGCCATCATCATCGAATGCAGGTAGTTGTCGGTCACCACTTCCCGGTTCTCGCGGTTGGCGCGGATCATGTCATGCATCCAGCCGGTGCCTCGCTGGTCGGCCTTCATCCGCTCCAGTACCCCGCCTGCGTATTGCCAGAATCGCCCCACGCCATGCGCGATCTCGATCTGCTCGGCCTCGGTCGGCCGGCCCCAGGTGTTCAGCGTATGGGCGACGGAATAGGCGCGAAGCTTGTCGTGGTCATCCTCCGGCACGCCCAGGAACTGCAGCGCCACCAGAAACGGCACCTCCCACAGAAGCGCCGCCACCAGATCGGCCTCGCCCCGGTCGATCATCGCATCGACCCGGGCGCGGACCAGTGCCCGCACGTGCGGCGCATGACCGGCCAGCGCCTCGGGCGCGAAGGCCCCCATCAGGGCGCGGCGGCGTTCGGTATGGACCGGCTCGTCCTCGTTCACCAGCGTGCGTTGCAGGTTGAAATCATAGGATTTCAGCACCGCCAGCATTGCGTCCGAGGGCGGCGTGATCTTTTCCAGCACATTGGCCGGCGAAAAGATGAGCGGGTCGCGGAAGATATCCTGGATGTCGCCGTAGCGGCTGACCACCCAATGCCCCAGCACCTCGGACCAGAACACCGGCTCGCCCTCGCGCGAAAACCGCAGCGCCTCGGCCGGATCGGCCTGATAGGCGGGGCCGAACGGGTCGAAACGCCGCGCCGCCTCGGAAAACGGGCAAGCCCCTCGCTGATCATCATCCGGCATGCGCAACCCTCCCCATCATCATGCTACACCACCGCCCCGGTCCCAAGTCAACTTGCCCCGCCGCGCCCGGCAGCCTACCAACACCCTGCCCTTCATCTTGCCTCAAATACGCCGGGGGGAGTCGGCGCAGCCGACGGGGGGCAGCGCCCCCCAACCCGCTCAGCCAAAGGAACGCCCCATGCCCGCAAACCCCCCACCCGCTGACTGGTCCGCCTTCGCCCGCCAGGCCGCGCAGCTTGCCGACTGGGGCGCGCGCTATCACGAAACGCTCGGGCAGCGCCCGGTGCGCGCGCCCCTCACCCCCGGCACCACCCGCGCGAAACTGCCCGCCAGCCCGCCCGAACAGGGCGAGGCGATGGACACCATCCTCGCCGATCTGGACGGCGTGGTGATGCCAGGCATGACCCATTGGCAGCACCCGCGCTTCTTTGCCTATTTCCCGGCCAATGCAACACCGCCCTCGATGCTGGCCGATCTGGCGGCCGCCATGCTCGCCCCGCAATGCATGCTCTGGCAGACCGCGCCGGCGGCGACCGAGATGGAAGAGGCGATGATCGACTGGCTGCGCCAGGGCCTGGGCCTGCCCGAGGGCTGGCGAGGGGCGATCCAGGACAGCGCGTCTTCGGCCACGCTGGCCGCCGTGCTGGCGATGCGCGAGCGCGCGCTCGATTGGGCGGGCAATACCCGGGGTCTTAGCGGCCAGCCGCGCCTGCGCATTTATGCCAGCCGGGCCGCGCACAGCTCGGTCGAACGCGCGGTGCGGGTGGCGGGGCTGGGGGCGGAGAACCTGGTGGGCGTGCCGCAGGTTGGCCCCTTGCGCGGCATGGACCCGGGCGCCCTGCGCGCCGCCATCGCCGCCGACCGCGCGGCGGGGCATCTGCCGGCCGGCGTGGTGGCCTGCACCGGCGCCACCGGCTGCGGGGCCAGCGACGATCTGCGCGCGGTGCTGGGCGTGGCGCGCGACGAGGGTCTTTACAGCCATGTCGACGCCGCCTGGGCCGGCGCGGCGATGATCTGCCCGGAACTGCGCGAGTTGTGGGCGGGGGTGGAACAGGCCGATTCGCTGGTGATGAACCCGCATAAGTGGCTGGGCGCGCAATTCGACTGTTCGGCGCATTTCCTGCGCGATCCCGCCACGCTGACCCGCACCCTGTCGATGACCCCCGAATATCTGAAGACCTATGGCGCCGAGGGCCATGTCGATTTCTCGGACTGGTCGGTGCCGCTGGGCCGGCGCTTCCGGGCGCTGAAACTGTGGTTCGTCATGCGCCATTACGGGCTTTCCGGCCTGCGCGCCATGATCCGCCAGCATATCGCCTGGGCCAGGGAACTGCATGACGC
>SKNG01000164.1 GCA_007120685.1 Paracoccaceae bacterium
GTTGTAGGCGGACCAGTTCGTCGTGCGGTAGCGGGCGGGCTCGGGCTTGCTCATGCCGCCCATCTAACCGCATGGATTCGTGATGTGAATCCTTCACAGCGAGAGTTCTGCAACAACGCCCATCCGCGCCAACCACGATCTTTCGGGTGGGCGTTTCCGTGTCGCCCCATACACAACCGACATCGCGCCGATAATCAGCAACCTGCGTGTGTCGCGCTGTCCCATCTTCGACATCTTCCCGAGCCGCTGTTTGCCGCCTGTCGACTTTTGCAGCGGCACCAGCCCGAGCCAGGCCGCAAAATCGCGGCCACGCCGGAAACTCTCCATCGGCGGCGCGAAAGCCTCGATCGCCAGCGACAGGATCGGACCGACCCCGGGCATGGTCTGCAAGCGGCGCGTGGTCTCGGCTTCGCGGGACATGGCGTCGATGTGCTTTTTCAGTTTGTCTGTACGGACGGTCAGATCGGCGATCTGCTCAATCAGGCCGCGGCAGATTTCCCGAACAGCGGTTGGTATGTCCGTGGTTTCATCCGCGATGATTTCTTCGATCCGGCCCATGTGATGGATGCCGTATGGGGCGATATAGCCGAACTCATAAAGATGCGCGTGCAGGGTATTCACCAGTTCGCTGCGCTGGTTCACCAACTGCTCGCGGGCACGAAAAACGATGGCGCGCTCCTGCTGCGCTTCGGACTTGACCTCCACGAAGCGCATGGTCGGACGCGTGGCCGCCTCGACGATGGCTTCTGCGTCGTTGGCGTCGTTCTTGTGGCGTTTGACAAACGGCTTGACATATCGCGGCGCGATCAGCTTGGCCTCATGGCCGAGCCGGATCATCTCGCGCGCCCAGTGATGCGCTCCGCCGCAAGCCTCCATGACAACCAGGCACCGCGGCAGGTCCATCATGAACCTGTGGAATCGCAAGCGCGAGAGCTTCCTTCGGAACACGGGGTGCCCGTCGGCGCGGGCGCCGTGCACGTGAAAAGCGTTCTTTGCCAAATCGACGCCGACGATTGTAACCTCCTCCATGGGTGTCTCCCTTTCTCTTTCGTGGCTGTTGACAACCACGACGTTGGCACACTGCGATGCCGTCGAGGAAGGGCGGCATCCACCCCATCTGAGGTCGACAGCGGCCGGCGCGCGGGCAAGGTAAAGGCAGATGTGAGGACGTCTCATGCGCTGGGTATGACACACCCTGACGCCATTGGGCATCTTGTGTCAGGTGGCGAACACTAGATCCGGCCTTGCCGGTTTCGATCCGGACAGGACCGCCTCGCATTCCAGGAACAGACCGCCGCGCGGTCGCAAGGTCCAGTAGGCGCCATGCGGCACTGGTCTCTCGTAAGATGGGCGACGGCAACGCGCGGCAGCGCGAACCCGCTGCCACGCGGATGCGGCGGTTGCAGGGCAACCGTCCTAGCGGAAGGCGTGCAACCGGCCGTCGCGACCCAGCACGAACATTGCGCCGCCCATCACGATCGGCGCCGAGGCCGCGCCGCGCGGCACCTCCAGCACCATGGTCTCCGACCCGCTGACCGGGTCGTACCCCCGCAACGGTCCGTCGCCAGACGCCACCCACAGTCGCCCGCCGGCCAGAACCGGCCCGTGCTGAGGGAAGATCGTTGCCTGACGGCGCGGCCGGTCAGAGGCGAATAGCGGCAGCTGGACAGACCAGATCGGTGCGCCGTCGGCGGCGTCCAGCCGCATCAGACGGTTCTCGTCGGTGACCAGAAAGACCGATCCGCCCGCCGGCCAGACCGGGTCGCTGGTGCCTTCGCGCGCAGCCCAGATCTGGCTGCCGTCGCGCGCATCGAAGGCCGCCACGCGCCCGGCCTGGTTGCCGGCATAGACGCGCTGGCCATCGACCACGGGATCACCCGTCACGGCCGAGATATTTGCCCGTGCCACGCCCATACGACGCCCTGTCAGCGCCCCGGACCAGCGTTCGGCGCCGTTGGCGCGGCGCATGGCGAACAGCTCGCCCGCCTGAGTGGGGAAGATCACATCGTCGCCGCTGATCGCCGGTGCCGCGCCGCGCGCCATGATCGACAACGATTCGGTGCCGCGCCGCGTCCAGTCAACCCGGCCGTCCGCGGTATCCATCGCCCATAGCGTGCTGTCGGCGGCGCTGACGAAGACCCGGTCACCCTGCACTGTCGGGGCGCCGGTCAGGGGCGCGTCGAAACGGTGACGCCAGACGGTTTCGCCCGTCGCGGCATCGAGCGCGGCAAGGAACCCGTGCGCCGAGGCCACATAGAGCCGCCCGCCGGCCAGCGCGATCCCGCCGCCCGAGGCGGTGCCGGCGCGCGACCATTCCGGCGTCAGATCGCGCGACCACAGTGCCTCGCCACTGCTGACAGAGGTCGCCTGCACCCGGGCCAGCGCATCAAGCGTGAACACGCGCCCGTCGCCGCCCACCGGATCGGTGTTCAGCGTGCGCCGGCGCGCGTCGCCCTCGCCGATCGGCGTCGACCAGACCAGTTGCGGCCGCGCCGACAGCGCCGGATGCGCCGGCCGCGCACCATTCTGGCCCTGCCGGTGCGTCCAGCTGGCATTGGTGGCCTGCGCGGGCAGCGAAAGGGGCAGGGCGCGGTTGTCCGGTTCGGCGCTGCCACCCCAGGGATCGCGGATGTCGACCCGCTCGCCCGGCAGGATGAATTCGCGGCTGCATCCGGCCAGGGCAACCAGCACCACCGCCGCCACCAGCGCAGCCCGGCCCCCGCGTGCGCCCGCACCACGGCCGGCCGAGGCACCTTTTCCATGTTCGGCAATCAGCGCCCCGCGCACGGTTCCTGTCCTTTCCTCGCTCGCCGTACCGGCCACCGGCCAGTCAGCCCACATCGCCGGCACCACCGCCCAGAATGGCGATCATCTGCTGCACCCGTTCACGCAGCCCCGGGCTGAGATCAGGCTCATCGCGCAAGGCACGGAACTGCGCCAGCGCCGCCTCGCGGTCGCCGGCTTCGACCTGCAGAAGGGCCAGTTGTTCCAGCGCCATCGGACGATAGGCCTGCCCGGCCTGCGCCAGTGGCTGCAACAGCGCCTCTCGCTCGGCGACCGGCAGATCAGACCCGGCAAGGATGACCCGCTTCAGCACCGCCAATTGCCGATAGCTTGCCGGCAGCGCGTCATTAGCCGCCACCGCCTCAAGCGCCTGCAGCGCCCCCTCGCGGTCACCGGCCTCCAGCGCCTGCCCGGCAAGCAGCAGGTTGACGATGCCCGTGCGCCCGGCCTCGCGCGCGCCGCTGCCGCTCTCGGCCAGCGCAGCCAGCGCGGCGCTGCGCGCGCCCGGGTCGGTTTCGTTCAACGCCGCGAAGACCGCATCGCCGAAAGCCTGCGCCCGCGCCGTGGTCTGCGCCTTGTTCCATTCGTTCCAGGCCGCGCCACCGACGACCAGCAGCACCGCCAGCACCACGATCCAGCCGTATCTCTTCAGCAGCGCCAGCATCCGCTCGCGCTTCAGTTCCTCGTTCACCTCGTCGATGAAGCTGTCGCGGTCGCTCAACGGTTCGCTCCGGCCTTGGTGTTCTTGCCGCCTGACGCCCGCCCCCTGGCCGGAGGCAGCGCGGCCTTGCCTGTCGGTCCGTCTTAGCGCGAAGCGGGCAGCTTTGCCAAGAGCACGGTCACGGCACCGCGAACACCGCAGGTAACCCGGCGTTTTCCCGCTCGGCCGGGGTGATCCGGGCTCACAGCCGTTGCGTAACAAGGACCAGTGACTAAATACCTGTCTGCAAGGTCGCTTTCCCGCAAATATCGCCTCCGTTACGGCGGCGTCGGAACAGTTTGCACTTGCCAAACCGCTGCCGACGGGCAGAAAGGAAGCCCATGCGTCTGACGCCCATGCTGACCGCGATAACGGTGCTGGTCACGCTCTATCTGGTTGTGATGGAGCGCGAGGCCCTGCTGGCCTTTGCCGGCGCCGTGCCGGCAGAAACCGAGGTTGCCGAGGACGCTGAAGAACGCGACCTGCCACAGTTGCGCGTGGTGGTGCAGCAATTCGACATCCGTGACATCGAAAGCGCCGTGGTGCTGCGCGGTCGCACGCAGCTTTCGCGTCAGGTCGAGGTTCGGGCAGAGACCACGGGTCAGGTGATTTCCGAGCCACGCCAACGCGGTAGCCGTGTCGAGGAAGGGGACGTGCTATGCGAACTTGCCCCGGCCACGCGGCGTGCCGCCCTGGCCGAGGCCGAGGCGCGCCTGGCCGAGGCGGAGATCAACTTCAACGCCGCCGAGCGGCTGAGCGAGGGCGGTTTCGCAGCCCAGACCCGCGTTGCCTCGGCCCAGGCGGCGGTGCGCGCGGCCGAAGCGGCGGTGGAATCGGCCCAGGCTGAACTGGAACGGCTGATGATCCGCGCGCCTTTCGACGGACTGCTGGAGACCGAAGCCGCCGAGCGTGGCAGCCTGCTGAGCGCGGGCGGGCTGTGCGCCACGGTGCTGCGGCTGGACCCGATCAAGGTGGTGGGATTCGCCGCCGAGGCGCAGATCGACCGGCTGGGCGAGGGGGCGCTGGCCGGCGCGCGGTTGTCGAATGGTGACGAGGTGACGGGACGGGTGACCTTCCTTTCACGCTCGGCCGATCCGGCCACCCGCACCTTTCGGGTCGAAGTCACGGTGCCCAACCCGGATCTGCGCATCCGCGACGGGATGAGCGCCGACATCCTGATCGCCGCGGAAGCCACACGCGGCCATCTGGTGCCCGGTTCGGCGATGACGCTGGACGATCGCGGGCGCCTGGGCCTGCGGGTGCTGGAAGAGGGCGACCGTGTGGGTTTTGCGCCGGTGACGGTGCTGCGTGATTCGCCGCAGGGGTTCTGGGTGTCCGGGCTGCCGGATTCGGTCGAGGTGATCGTGGTGGGCCACGAGTTCGTGCGCGATGGCGTTCGGGTGGACCCGGTGCGCCGCGAGGCAGGGGACGCGGTGACCACAGAGCAGGATGGCGAAGCCGCCGGGCAGGCGCAGGGCGCCGCGCCGCTGGCCGACCCCGAGGCCGCGTCCGATATCCTGCCTGGCGAGGATTGAGCGCATGAAGGGCATGATCGACTGGGCAGCCAGCCACGCGCGCATGATCATCGCGCTGGTGGTGCTGACGCTGGGCGCGGGCGGGCTGGCCTATGTCGGCCTGCCGAAGGAGGGCGAGCCGGATATCGAGGTGCCGGCGCTGTTCATCTCGGTCCCGTTCCCCGGCATCTCGGCCGCCGACAGCGAAACGCTGCTGGTGCGGCCGATGGAGCAGGAGCTGTCTGGCCTCGACGGTCTGCGGGAAATGACGGCGACGGCGTCGAACAATTTCGCCGGCGTCGTGCTGGAGTTCGAATTCGGCTGGGACAAGAACGCCACCATCGCCGATGTGCGCGACCGGATGAGCCGGGCCGAGGCAGAGTTTCCGGAAGGGTTCGAGCGTTATTCGATCGACGAATTCAATTTCTCCGAATTTCCGGTGGTGATCCTGGCCGTGTCCGGCGATGTGCCGGAGCGCACCCGTCTGCGCGCCGCGCGCGATCTCAAGCGCCGCGTCGAAGGACTGGACGCGGTGCTCTCCTCGGACATCGCCGGCGTGCGCGACGAGATGGTCGAGGTCATCATCGACCCGCTGCGGCTGGAAGCCTACAACGTCACCGCGCAGGAACTGATCAACGCGGTGACGCTGAACAACCAGCTGGTGCCAGCGGGCGAGGTAGAAGCCGAAAGCGGGCGCTTCTCGCTCAGCCTGCCGGGGAATTTCGCCGGGGTTCAGGACATCTATGCGCTGCCGATCAAGGTGAACGGCGACAGCGTGGTGACGCTGGGCGATCTGGCCACCATCCAGTTGACCTTCGAGGACCGCGCCGGCACGGCGCGTTTCGACGGCACCGACACGCTGGCGCTGCAGGTGGTGCTGCGGCGCGGCTTCAACCTGATCGATTCGGTGGTCGAGGTGCGCGAGGCGGTCGAGGCCGAACGCGCCGCCTGGCCCGAGGAATTGCGCGCCGCCATCACCGTGACCCCGGCGCTGGACCGCTCGGAACAGGTGCGCTCGATGATCAACCAGCTGGAAGGCTCGGTGCTGACGGCCATCGCGCTGGTGATGATCGTGGTGCTGGGGGCGCTGGGCACGCGCTCGGCGCTGCTGGTGGGTTTCGCCATCCCCACCTCGTTCCTTCTGTGTTTCATCCTGCTTGGGCTTCTGGATGTGACGATATCCAATATCGTCATGTTCGGCCTGATCCTGGCGGTGGGGATGCTGGTCGATGGCGCGGTGGTGGTGACCGAATATGCCGACAAGCGCATCAGTGCCGGCGACAGCCCGATGCAGGCCTATACCAAGGCGTCGAAACGCATGTTCTGGCCCATCGTCGCCTCTACCGGCACGACGCTTTGCGCGTTTCTGCCGATGCTGTTCTGGCCCGGGGTGGCAGGCGAGTTCATGGGCATGCTGCCGGTGACGCTGATCTTCGTGCTGATCGCCTCGCTGGTGGTGGCGCTGGTCTTCCTGCCCATCGTCGGCGGCGTGGCCGGGCGCATCACCCGCCGGTTCGAACAGGCGACGGCGCTGCTGATGCGGCTGCCCTGGCTTTTGCGGGTGCCGTTCCTGGCGCTGGCGCTGGCGCTGGTGGGCGGCGGGGCGATGCTGCTGCTGAACCCGGCGCTGGCGGGGCTGCCGGTGGGGCAGGGGGTGTGGTCGGCCCTGCCGGGCGCGGCGATGGTGCTCTTGGGCGCGGTGGTGCTGTCGGTCTCGGTGGGCGCGGTGTTCCCGCCGCGGCGCGCGCAGGCGGTAAAGGCCGGGCACCGGCGCACGCTCTTCGGTCGGTTTGTGAAACTGCTGGTTGGCAATCCGGTGATGCCCTTCGTGGCCATCGGTGTGGTGATCTTCTTTGTTTTTCAGGTCTTCGGCTATTATGGCGAGAACAACCGCGGGGTTGAGTTCTTCGTCGATACCGAACCCGAGCAGGGCATCATCTACGTCCGCGCGCGCGGCAATCTGTCGATATCCGAACAGGATGCGCTGGTCCGCCAGGTGGAACAGGTGGTGCTGGCCGAACCCGGTGTCGCGGCCAGCTTCGCCTTTGCCGGCGAGGGCGGGCTGAACAGCAACACCGCCGGCGCCCCGGCACCGCGCGATGCCATCGGCCAGATCCAGTTCGAACTTCTGGGCTGGGCCGACCGCGGCGACGATCCCGCGCTTCGCGGCCAGGTGATCCTGGACCGCATGCAGGCCGAGTTCGCCCGCATCCCCGGCGTCTTTACCGAATATCAGATTCTCTCCGGCGGCCCGGCGGGGCAGAAGCCGCTGCATCTGCGGCTGACGGGCGAGGATTTCGACGCGCTGGATACGGCGGTGGAAACCGTGCTGGACCGGTTCCGCGATACGGCCGGCGTGATCGATATCGAGGACACGCGCCCGCTGCCGGGGATCGACTGGGAAATCCGCGTCGACACCGCCATGGCGGGGCGCTTCGGGGCCGATGTGGCCACGGTGGGCGGCATGGTGCAGTTGATCACCCGCGGCATCCTGCTGGACACGATGCGGGTGGAAAGTTCGGACGAGGAGGTGGAGATCCGCGTGCGCCTGCCGGCCGAGGACCGGCTGCTGGCGACGCTGGACACGCTGCGGGTGCAGACCCCGCAAGGGCTGGTGCCGCTGTCGAATTTCGTCACCCGCGAGGCGGTGCCGCTGCGCGGCCAGATCGACCGGGTGAACGAGCAGCGGTATTTCGATGTCAAGGCGGCGGTGACGCCGGATCTGATGTCTGTCGTCGATGCGGATGGCGAGACGGTGCGCGTGGTGACGCGCGAGCAGATCGACGCAAGGATGCACGAGGCCGGGTCCGAGGCCGCCCGTGCCGCAGAGGCGCGGCGCGCCGAGATCCGCGAGGCCGGACAGCGGCTGGTGCCGATCACGCCCAGCGAGCGTATCGAGACGATCAGCGCCTGGCTTTCGGCCGAGAACCCGCTACCCGAGGGCGTGGGCTGGGAATGGACCGGCGAGCAGCAGGATCAGGAGGAAAGCACCGAGTTCCTGACCTATGCCTTTGCCGCCTCTCTGGGGTTGATGTTCATCATCCTGCTGGCGCAGTTCAACAGTTTCTATAATGCGGTGCTGGTGCTCTTGGCGGTGATCATGTCCACCACGGGCGTGCTGATCGGCATGCTGGTGATGGACCAGCCGTTCTCGGTGATCATGACCGGGACGGGGATTCTGGCGCTGGCCGGGATTGTGGTGAACAACAACATTGTGCTGATCGACACCTATCAGGAATACGCGCGCTACATGCCGCGGATCGAGGCGATCATCCGCACCGCCGAGGCGCGTATCCGCCCGGTGCTGCTGACCACGATCACCACCATGGCCGGGCTGACGCCGATGATGCTGGGGGTATCGATCGATTTCTGGAACGGCGGCTACACGGTCGATGCCCCGGCGGCGATCTGGTGGAAGTCGCTGGCCACGGCGGTGGTGTTCGGGCTGGGGATTGCCACGCTGCTGACGCTGCTGGTCACGCCCTCGCTGCTGGCGGTGCGGGTCTGGGTCAGCGAGGGGGTGGCGGCCATCGGCCCGCGGCTGGCGGCGCTGGGCCGTGGCCAGGCCTGGGCGGATATCCAACTGCGCAAGCGGTCCGGCCGCGTGCGCCATGCCGAGATCATCTGGGACCCGGTGGCGATGCCGCAAGGCGTGCCAGAGGCGCTGCCGGCGCAGGTGGTGGCAGAGCATGCCGCGTCACCGGACGGACAGCCCCGCGGGCGGCCGGACAAGCCGCTGGCCGCGGCGGAGTGAGGGCTGCCGGGGCGGCGTGCCGGCGGTGACGGGGCAGGGGGGCGCTGCCCCCCTCGCCGCTTTCGCGGCTCACCCCCCGGGATATTTGAAGAGCAAAGAGGGGGCGGGGGCGGGGATGACGTGGATTCAGAGCGGCTCGATATCGCCCTGGGCCTGGGCGGTGTCGAATTCGGCCTTGAAGGCGGCAAGGCGGCCTTCCGCGATGGCGGCGCGCAGACCGGCCATCAGGTCCTGGTAATACTGCAGATTGTGCCAGGTCAGCAGCATGGCGCCGATGATCTCGCCCGAGCGGATGGTGTGGTGCAGATAGGCGCGGCTGTAGCCCTTGCAGGCCGGGCAGGCGCAGGCCTCGTCCAGTGGGCGGGGGTCGTCGCGGTGGCGGGCGTTGCGCAGGTTCACCGGCCCGCGCCGGGTGAAGGCCTGGCCGGTGCGGCCCGAGCGGGTGGGCAGGACGCAATCCATCATGTCGATGCCGCGCGCGACCGCGCCGACGATATCGGCGGGCTTGCCGACGCCCATCAGGTAGCGCGGCTTGTCGGCGGGCAGCATGGCCGGCGCGTAGTCCAGCACGCCGAACATCGCCGCCTGCCCCTCGCCCACCGCCAGCCCGCCGACCGCATAGCCGTCAAAGCCGATCTCCCGCAGGGCCTGCGCGCTTTCTTCGCGCAGGTCACGCTCCAGCCCGCCCTGCTGGATGCCGAACAGCGCGTTCCCCGCCCGCTCGCCGAAAGCCACGCGCGAGCGGGCCGCCCAGCGCATGCTCAGTCGCATCGAGGCTTCAAGCGCGCCGCGTTCGGCCGGCAGCGCCGGGCATTCGTCAAAGGCCATGACGATGTCCGAGCCCAGCAGGCGCTGGATTTCCATGCTGCTTTCCGGGGTCAGCAGATGTTTCGAGCCGTCGATATGGCTAGAAAAGCGCACGCCTTCCTCGGACAGGTGGCGCAGGGCGGCCAGGCTCATCACCTGAAAGCCGCCCGAGTCGGTCAGGATCGGCCCGTCCCAGTTCATGAACTGGTGCAGCCCGCCCAGCCGCGCCACCCGCTCCGCGCCCGGGCGCAGCATCAGGTGATAGGTATTGCCCAGCAGGATGTCGGCGCCGGTCTCGCGCACCGATTCCGGCAGCATCGCCTTGACCGTACCGGCAGTGCCCACCGGCATGAAGGCCGGCGTGCGGATGGTGCCGCGCGGCGTCTCGATCAGCCCGCTGCGCGCGGCGCCGTCGGTGGCGTGCAGGGTGAAGCGAAAGGTCATGGGCATCCCGGCTATCGGCCGCCCCTGATGCGCGATTTGCGCGGGCTTGCCAAGCCTTTGTCCTGCAACGCACGCAGGACCACTGGACGGCAGGCGGGCTTTTTCCTATATATGTGCTCAGGAATAGCAGGCCGGGCCGCTGGGCCGATTAGGGAGAGCGCAGACGATGACCAGTCCGACAGCCGCCACCGAAGGCGAGCCGCTGATCAAGCCGTCCACCACCGATCACCCGCTCTACGACAATGTGGTCGAGGCCTGCCGCTCGGTTTACGATCCCGAGATTCCGGTCAATATCTATGACCTGGGACTGGTCTATACCATCGATATCGACGCCGAAAGCGCCGTGAACATCACCATGACCCTGACCGCGCCTGGCTGCCCGGTGGCCGGCGAAATGCCGGGCTGGGTGGCCGATGCGGTAAGCGCCGTTGACGGCGTGAAGCAGGTCGATGTGGAAATGACATTCGAGCCGCAATGGGGCATGGACATGATGTCCGACGAGGCGAAACTGGAACTGGGCTTCATGTGAGCCGCTGGAAGGACTGACCATGTTTTCCATCCCCGGAAAATCTCCGGTTACCATGACCGAAGCTGCGGAACGCCATATCGCGCGGTTGATGGCGAAACAGGGCAAGAAGGGCCTGCGCATCGGCGTCAAGAAGGGCGGCTGCGCGGGCATGGAATACACGATGGATTTCGCCGACGAGGTCGGCCCGCATGAAGAGATCGTCGAACAGGGCGGGGCGCGGGTGATCATCGAACCCATGGCGCAGATGTTCCTGTTTGGCACCGAGATCGACTATCGGACGGGCCTTCTGGAAAGCGGCTTCCAGTTCCGCAATCCGAATGTGTCGGAAGCCTGCGGTTGTGGCGAATCGATCAAGTTCGACGATGTGGAAACGCTGGCGGCGCGGCAGGCCGAGGCGAAGACGCGCGCCGCCGAATAAGCGCGGCAGGTTTGATCCCGCCAACCGGCTGGGCTATCAGCGTGGGCAAAACGGAGTTGCCCATGCCCACGAACCCTGCCGCCAGCCCCCCCCGCAAGCTTGCCGCCGGCAATTGGAAGATGAACGGGCTGTCAGCGCAACTTGCTGAAGCCCGCGCCCTGGCCGACGCCTTTCCGGCGCCCGGTGTGGGCGTGCTTCTTTGCCCGCCCGCCACGCTGCTGGCGACGATGGCGCAGGCCACGGCGGGCAGCGCCATCGGCCTGGGCGGGCAGGATTGTCATGAAGCCGAGAAAGGCGCGCATACCGGTGACATCTCTGCCGCGATGCTGGCCGATGCCGGCGCCAGCCATGTGATCCTCGGTCATTCCGAGCGCCGCGCCGACCATGGCGAGACCAGCGAACAGGTCGCCGCCAAGCTGCGCGCGGCCTGGGGCGCGGAGCTGGTGGGCATCGTGTGTCTGGGCGAGACGGCAGAGGAGCGCGCGGCGGGGCGCACGCTTGGGGTAGTGGGCGCGCAACTGGCGGGCTCGCTGGCCGAAGGGGCGACGGCGGCCAATACCGTGATTGCCTATGAACCCGTCTGGGCCATCGGCAGCGGCCAGACCCCCACGGCCGAGCAGATTGCCGAAGTGCATGGCTTCCTGCGTGCCCAGTCCCCCGATCCCGCCATCAGCCTGCTTTACGGCGGCTCGGTGAACCCGGGCAACGCTGCCGCCATTTTCGCCATTCCCGGCGTCGATGGGGCGCTGGTTGGCGGGGCATCGCTGAAGGCGGTGGATTTCGGCGCCATCGTAACCGCGCTGCAAACCGCCTGAGGCGCGATCGGCGCTGTTTCACCCTGTCACGCCTTGTGAAGCCCGTCCGGCTTGCATTGGCGCGCGGCCCGGGCCAGAACCACGCAAACAGGAGCAGACCCACTGATGTCGCTTGCCATTGTCATCCTGGCCGCGGGTCAGGGCAGCCGGATGAATTCGGACCTGCCAAAGGTCCTGCATCCGCTGGCCGGCGCGCCGCTGATCGCCCATGTGCTGCGCATGGCGCAAGGGTTGGAGCCGGCGCGGCTGGTGGTGGTGACGGGTCATGGCGCCGACGCGGTGGCGGGGGCGGTGGCCGAGCACGCGCCGCAGGCCGTGGTGGTGCATCAGGCCGAGCAACTGGGCACCGCCCATGCCGTGGCGCAGGCCCGCGCGGCGCTGGAGGGGTTTTCCGGCGATCTGCTGGTGCTCTACGGCGACACCCCCTTCGTGCGCGCGGAAACGGTGCAGGCCATGCAGGCCGCGCGGGCCGGCCATGCGCTGGTGGTGCTAGGGTTCGATGCGGCCGATCCGGGCCGCTACGGGCGGCTGGTGGCGCGCGGCGAGGTGCTGGAAAGGATCGTCGAATACAAGGACGCCTCACATGAAGAGCGCGCCATAACGCTATGCAATTCCGGGGTTCTTTGTGCCGATGCCGAGCAGTTGCTGGCGCTGATCGACGCCGTGGGCAACGACAACGCATCGGGCGAATACTACCTTACGGACACCGTGGCGCTGGCCCGTGCCGAGGGGCTGTCCGCGGGCGTGGTGCGCTGTGACGAGGCCGAGACGCTGGGCATCAACACCCGCGCCGAACTGGCCGCGGCCGAGGCCATCTTTCAGGCCCGCGCCCGGGCCGAGGCACTGGAAAACGGTGTCACGCTGGCCGCGCCGGAGACGGTGTTCTTCGCGCTCGACACCATGATCGGCCGCGATGCGATGGTCGGCCCCAATGTGGTCTTCGGCCCCGGGGTGACGGTGGAAACCGGCGCCGAGATCCGCGCCTTCTGCCATCTGGAGGGCTGCCATGTCAGCCGCGGCGCCGTCGTCGGGCCCTTTGCGCGGCTGCGCCCGGGGGCAGAGCTGGCCGAGGATGTGCGCATCGGCAATTTTGTCGAGATCAAGAACGCCGTGCTGGACGAGGGCGCGAAGGTCAATCACCTGTCCTATATCGGCGATGCCTCGGTCGGTGAGGGGGCGAATATCGGCGCGGGCACGGTGACCTGTAACTATGATGGGGTGATGAAGCACCGCACCGTGATCGGCGCGCGGGCCTTCATCGGGTCGGACACCATGCTGGTGGCGCCGGTGCAGGTGGGGGCCGAGGCGATGACGGGTTCCGGCTCGGTGATCACCGAGGACGTGCCGGAGGGCGCGCTGGCACTGGGCCGGGCGCGGCAGAAAAACCGCCCGGGGCTGGCGCGGCGGATGATGGCGCGGCTGCGCGCGATCAAGGCAGGCAAGGCGGGCAAGGGGTAGGGCAATGTGCGGCATCGTGGGTATTCTGGGCCGCCATCAGGTGGCACCGATCATTCTGGACGCGCTGCGCCGGCTGGAATATCGCGGCTATGACAGCGCCGGCATTGCCACGGTGAACGAAGGCCGGCTGGACCGGCGCCGCGCGTTGGGCAAGCTGGTCAACCTGTCGGACCATCTGGTGCATGAACCGCTGCCGGGCAAGGCCGGCATCGGCCATACCCGCTGGGCCACCCATGGCGCGCCGACGGTGGTCAATGCCCATCCCCACCGCGCCGGGCGGGTGGCGGTGGTGCATAACGGGATCATCGAGAATTTCCGCGCCCTGCGCGCGGAACTGGCCGCCGCCGGTCTGGCGCATGAAAGCGATACCGACACCGAAACCGTGGCAGTGCTGACCCGGCATCACCTGGACCAGGGCCTCGGCCCGGCCGAGGCTGCCTTCGCCACGCTGGCCCGGCTGGAAGGGGCCTTTGCGCTGGCTTTCCTGTTCGATGGCGAGGACGATCTGATGGTCGGCGCCCGCCAGGGCTCGCCGCTGGCCGTGGGCCATGGCACGGGCGAGATGTATCTGGGCTCGGACGCGCTGGCCCTGGCGCCGCTGACCGACCGCATCACCTATCTGGAAGAGGGCGACCGCGTGGTGATCACGCGTGACGGTGCGCTGATCACCGATGCGCAGGGCCGGCGCGCGAACCGCCCCGTGACCACGGTACGGCTGGATCAGGCGACGGTCGACAAGGCCGGCCACCGGCATTTCATGGCCAAGGAGATCGCCGAGCAGCCCGCCGTGCTGGGCGCCGCGCTGGGCTTTCACTGCAGCCCGGACAAGACCGCGCTGGCGCTGCCGGAGGATCTGGATTTCACCAATACCGACCGGCTGACCCTGGTGGCCTGCGGCACCGGGCATTACGCCGCGCAGGTGGCGAAATACTGGTTCGAATCCCTCGCCGGCCTGCCCTGCGAGACCGATATCGCCAGCGAATACCGTTACCGTCACCCGGTGGTGGGCGCGGCCAACATGGCGGTGTTCATCAGCCAGTCCGGCGAAACCGCCGACACGCTGGCCGCGCTGCGCCATGTGCGCGCGCGCATCGGCTGCAGCGTCGGCGTGGTCAACGTGCCCAGCTCATCCATCGCGCGCGAGTCCGATGTGGCGTTGCCGGTTCTGGCCGGGCCGGAAATCAGCGTGGCTTCCACCAAGGCGTTCACCGCGCAACTCTTGGTGCTGCTGCTGATGGCGCTGAAGGCCGGGCAGGACCGCGGCCATCTGGACGGCGCGCAGGTGGCGGCGCATCTGCGCGCGCTGCAGACCCTGCCGGGGCTGATGCGCGCCGCGCTGGACCGTGAACCCGCCATCGCCGATCTGGCGCAGGGGTTGGCCGGGGTAAACCATGCGCTGTTCCTGGGCCGGGGGCCGATGTTCCCGCTGGCCGCCGAGGCGGCGCTGAAGCTGAAGGAACTCAGCTACATCCATGCTGAGGGCTATGCCTCTGGCGAGTTGAAGCACGGGCCCATCGCGCTGATCGACGAGACCATGCCGGTTGTGGTGCTGGCCCCGCGCGACGGGCTTTTTGCCAAGACGGTGTCGAACATGCAGGAGGTTCTGGCGCGTCAGGGCCGGGTGGTGCTGATCTCCGACCGCGCGGGCCTGGCCGAGGCCGGGCCGGTGCCCGACAGTCTGGTGATGCCCGAGGTGCCGGATCTGCTGGCGCCCTTCGTCTATGCGGTGCCGGCGCAGCTGCTGGCCTATCACGCGGCGCTGGCGCGGGGCACCGATGTGGACCAGCCGCGCAATCTGGCGAAATCGGTGACGGTGGAATAGGGCGCGCCCGTGCGGCTCTTGCCGCGCGCATCAGTCGCTGCAGCCTTACCGGTTGATATATTTGACAACCGCCGAAAAACGGGCTTTCGAAAGCCCGTTACCCCGACTCGGCCGCAGCGATCCGCCGGCATCGACACCGCTCAGGAAGTCTCTGCGCGTCGTCGCGGGGTCACAGGCGCCTTGCCATGGCTGCGCGAGCCGAACGCACCCGGGCGCCTGTACCCCGGGTCCGGCCCCCGCGTCAGTGGGCCAGCGACAGGGCGCGGCCGAAGGGCGGCGGCGGCGGCTCTGGCTGCGGCGCCGCCCAGATCACCGGAAAGCGCGGCCGGGCGGGGCCGGTGGGGCCGTCCATGTCGGACAGGATGACCAGCGCCGAAGGGTCCAGCACCGATGCGCGAGCCAGAACCGGGGCGAAATCGGTGCCGCCGCCCTGCGGCAGGTCCAGCGCGCGCAGTTGCGCGGGCCAGCCGGCCGGGTCCAGCGGCTGGTCGATGCGGATCGCCTCGTCAAAGGCCAGCAGATGCACCGCGCCGCCGCCGCGCCGCGCGATGCCGGCGATTTCGGCCATCAGCAGCCGCAGCATGTCCGGCGCGATGGAACCAGAGCAATCCAGCGCCACCACCAGCCGGGGTCGGCGGCTGTCCTGGCGCTGGCGGGGCTGCCAGGGGGGCAGGGGGGCGCCGGTTTGCAGCGCCGCGGCCCCGCGCGCCAGCCAGGCGCGGGCGGGGCGGAAGGGGCTGGGTTCCGGCCGGGGCAGGGTGGCGCGGGTGATCAGGCGGCA
>SKNG01000456.1 GCA_007120685.1 Paracoccaceae bacterium
CAGGCGCGCCGGCGCATTTCATCTCGGTCGCCGGGCGGCCGAACAGGCCCATGCCGCCCTCATCGGTGAACTTGTCCAGCGCGCGCCAGCTCAGCTCGGCCATCTCGGGGCTGGCGTAATGAGCGCTGATGCCGTGTTCCGGGCCGACCAGCGACAGATCGAAGCCCTCGATGGCATCCCAGTCCAGCGCCAGCCCGGTGGACACGATCAGATAGTCATAGGGCAGCCGCTGGCCGCCGGTGGTGGTGACGACATTCGCTTCGGGGTCGATCTCGGCGGCGTATTCCTGCACCCAGGTCACGCCGCGCGGCAGCCAGTCACCGGTGCCGCTGATGGCATAGCCGGCGGGCCGCAGCCCGGCGGCGATCAAGGTGAAGCCGGGCTGGTACCAATGCTGCTGGCGCCCGTCGACGATGGTGATCTGCGCCCCGTCCAGCCGGCTGGCCAGACGATTGGCAATCGATGCCCCGCCGGCGCCCGCGCCCAGGATGACGATACGCGCCGAGGTCGAAACCCGCCGCGCCTGCGCCGCCGTACCCCCGGCAGCCAGCGCCGCCCCCCCGGCAGCCAGTCCGAAAAAGCCACGACGGGTGGCGGTGAAATCTGATCTTTCCGGCATGTTCCCTCCGATATCCATGTCAGATGCGAATATGTTGTTTTATGCATATGTATTCGCCGGACGGAATGCAATCGCATACTGCTGCATGATCTGGCGCCATCGGCTGGAACGGGGTGGATCCGATGCGACACGATGTCACATAACGACCGCTGCTCCGCTCGGGGCGCGCATGCCCGGCAACTCCTTCATTCAACTTTCAGCATAAGAGAATTGCGCCGAGCAGAAATTGATCGAAGTCAAGGAAGCGGGGAAAAGCAGTGTCTAACGTAAAAGAAATGAAGCCATGGGAGCCCGCACATGCGACTGACCACCCGCACCAACCTGGCGTTGCGCACCCTGATGGTCTGCGCGGTGAATGGCGAACGGATCGTGCGCAAGGCCGATGTGGCCGAGGCGATCAACGCTTCGGAAAACCATCTGGCCCAGGTCATCAACAAGCTGGGCCAGACCGGTTTCATAACCACCCTGCGCGGCCGGCACGGCGGCTTCACTCTGGCGCTGCCGCCTCAGGAGATCAGCGTCGGCGCGGTGTTTCGCAGCTTCGAGGCTGACGTGCCCTTCATCGAGTGCTTTTCTGAAACCAACACCTGCCCGCTGAAGCCCGCCTGCCGCATGGGCGACCATCTGGCCCGGGCGGTAGAGGCGTTTTATGCCACGCTGGACCCGCTGACGCTGCACGATCTGGTCGATTGCAATACCGGGCTGGAGACGCTGCTTTCGCTTGATGCGCAGGCTCGCATGGGCGACCGGATGCGCTGCCTGCGCGTGCAGGCCGCGATGTCTGACCAGGCCGCCGTCGCCCCGGCCAAGGCCGGTTAAAGCTCTATCCGCAACGTGTTGCGCGAGATCTCGATGCGCGAGAAGCGCTCCAGATAACCCATGCCCAGAAGCGAAACATGCAGCTCGCCCTCGTTGACAAGCGCCGGCACGCGCCGGTCGGTGCGGCTGCCCAGGCGGACCTCATCCAGCCAGATCCGGGCGGTGCGCACGATGCCATTGGCGGTGCGCGCGGTACCCAGGAATGCCAGATCCTCGCGCGCATAGCCCAGCCTTTCGGCATCGCGCAGGCTGAGTACCATGTCGGTGGCGCCAGTATCGACCATGAAGCGCACGGTCTCGCTATCACCATGCGTGCCGGTGATCTTCAACTCGATGAAGAAATGCCCGCTGCGGTCGCGCGTGAGTTCCAGCACGCCGCCGCGCTCCTGCTGCACGCCGATCAGCCGGTGCCCGCTGTCCTGCCAGATACCATAGGCGGCAGCGACCCCGACGAACAGCAGCCCCCATAGCATCAGATGCCGCAACAACTGCCCGATGCCGCCGCGCGTGGCGATCAACGCATAGCCCAGCAGCGCGCCACCCAGAATGGTGACGTAGAGAATGCGCGCGATCTCGTCGCCACCCAGATCCATCATGTCGCCCTTTCCGACAGGGCCCCGGCCCATCACACGCATTATTTATGGCCGGCGGCGCCCTGCGCAAGCGTCTCGCACGGTCAGCAGGCGTTTTCGAACGCGTATTTGGCCCAGGCGTCCCGCCTGCGCCGCCGATGCAGCCGTCAGATCACCCCGGCACCGCGCAGCCCGTTCAGGACGAACTGCACCGACAGCGCGGCCAGCAACATGCCCAGAAGCCGCGTCACCACCATCGTGCCGGTCGCCCCCAACAGGCGCTCCAGCGGCGTGGCGACGACAAACAGCCCGAAGGCCAGCACGATAACCACCAGCATCACCAGATGCACCGCCAGCACGCCCTGCCAGTCCCAGCCGGACTCGCCCACCAGCAGGATCATCGCCGCCATCGCCCCCGGCCCGGCGATCAGCGGCATGGCCAGCGGAAACACCGACGGGTCCTCGGCTGGCTGCGCATGGCCGGCGCGGCGCTGGGTGCGCCGCTCGAACAGCATGTCCAGCGCGGTGAGAAACAGCAGGATGCCGCCAGCGATCTGAAACGCCGGCAGGGTGATGCCGATGCCCGCCAGGATCGCCTCGCCCGCCAGACCGAAAAGCGTCAGCAGCACCGCCGCGATCACACAGGCCCGCAGCCCGACGCCAAGCCGTTGCCGCGTGCTCATGCCGCCGGTCAGGGCAATGAACAGCGGCGCCAGGCCGATCGGGTCGATCACCACGAAAAGCGTGACAAAGGCAGGCACCAGAAAGGCCGGATCGGTCAGCATGCCGCCATCCCGCCTGTCAAGAATGTCAGGCAATAATATGTCAGACAATCAAGCTTGTGCATTTTCAAGGGCCTGCACTGCGTTCATCCACAAAACTTCGGCGCGGTCGATCCCTTCCATCACCTCGGCATATTTCCGGTTCCAGACCTCCAATTCATCCCGCCGGCTTTCGTCATACAAATCGGCATCAGCGAGTTTTTTCGCCAGCCTATCCCTCATTTCCTCCAGTTTTTCAACACGCTGCTCGCATTTCCTCACATCTGATCTCAGCCTTACCAGCATCTCTTGTGAAGCGGCCTTGCGCGACGGTTTCGTCGCCGTTTGTTTCGGACTTTCCGGCGCGGCCAGCAGGAAGCGGCGATAGGCCTCCAGATCCTCTTCCCAGGGCGTGACCCCGCCATCGCTGACCAGCCACAGCCGGTCGGCGACCAGCCCCAGCAGATGCATGTCATGGCTGACCAGCACCACCGCGCCGGTATAGGCGGTCAGCGCCTCCACCAGCGCCTCGCGGCTCTCGATGTCCAGATGGTTGGTCGGCTCATCGAGGATCAGCAGATGCGGCGCATCCAGCGTCGCCAGCAACAACGAAAGCCGCGCCTTCTGTCCACCGGAAAGCCGGGCCACCACGGTTTCCGCCTGATCGGCCATCAGCCCGAAGCCGGCCAGCCGCGCGCGCAGCTTCGCCTGCGCCTCATCCGGGCGCATGCGCTGGATATGCTGCAGCGGCGTCTCGTCCAGATGCAACTCATCCACCTGGTGCTGCGCGAAATAACCCACCCGCAGCTTGCCGGCCCGGGTCATCCGTCCGCCCATCGCCTCAAGCTTGCCGGCGAGCAGTTTCGACAGCGTCGATTTCCCCTCGCCATTGCGGCCCAGCAGGGCGATGCGGTCATCCTGATCGATGCGCAGCGTCAGCCGCCGCAGCACCGCACGCTCGCCATAACCCACCGAGACACCTTCCAGTGCCAGGATCGGCGGCGACAGTTCCTCGGGCGCGGGGAAGGTGAAGACATGGCGCGCGGCCTCGGCGGGCGGGGTGATCGGCACCATCTTTTCCAGCATTTTCAACCGCGACTGCGCCTGCCGGGCCTTCGATGCCTTGGCCCGGAACCGGTCCACGAAACCCTGCAGATGGGCGCGGCGCGCTTCCTGCTTGCGCGCCTCGGCGGCGGCCACGGCCTGCTGCTCGGCCCGGGTGCGGGCGAAGGTGTCATAGCCGCCCTGATAGAGCGTCAGCCTGCGCTCGCTCAGGTGCAGGATCGCCCCCACGGCGCGGTTCAACAGCCCCCGGTCGTGGCTGATCACGATCACCGTATGCGGGTAGCGCGCCAGATAGGCCTCCAGCCACAGGGCGCCCTCCAGGTCCAGGTAGTTCGTCGGCTCGTCCAGAAGCAGCAGGTCCGGCTGGGCAAACAGCACGCCCGCCAGCGCCACGCGCATCCGCCAACCGCCCGAGAAATCGGCGCAGGGCCGCGCCATCTCGTCGGTGGTGAAGCCAAGGCCGCGCAGGATCGTCGCCGCCCGCCCCTCGGCCGACCAGGCGTCGATATCGGCCAGCCGGTTCTGGATGTCGGCCACGCGGGCAGGGTCGGTGGCGCCCTCGGCCTCGGCCAAAAGCGCGGCGCGCTCGGTATCGGCGGCCAGCACGGTGTCCATCAGGCTTTCCGGCCCCGCCGGCACCTCCTGCGCCACGCCGCCGATCCGGGCGCGCGAGGGCAAGGAAATCCGGCCGGTCTCGGGCGCAAGCGCACCCCGGATCAGCCGGAAAAGCGTGGTCTTGCCGGCGCCGTTCGGCCCCACCAGCCCCACCTTGTGCCCGGCCGGAATGCGCGCGCTGGCACCCGCGAACAGCGCGCGCCCCTCAATGGAAAATCCCAGATCGTCGATCACCAGCATGACGCCCGCTTGCCCGAAGCCCGCCGCCCGGTCAAGGCC
>SKNG01000027.1 GCA_007120685.1 Paracoccaceae bacterium
AAGGAGCCGAAATGATGCGCTCTGGAGTGATTGCAAAGAAGCTGGGCATGACCCGGCTGTTCATGGAAGACGGGCGGCAGGTGCCGGTGACCGTGCTGCAGCTTGACGGGCTGCAGGTGGTTGCCCAGCGCACCGCCGACCGCGACGGCTATACGGCCGTGCAACTGGGGGCCGGTGCCGCCAAGGCCAAACGGGTGGCGGCGCCGATGCGGGGCCATTTCGCTAAGGCCAATGTCGCGCCGAAGCGCAAGCTGGCCGAGTTCCGCGTCAGCCCCGAGAACCTGATCGAGGTCGGCGAGGAAATCACCGCCGACCACTATTTCGCGGGTCAGTTCGTCGATGTGGCGGGCACCTCGATCGGCAAGGGCTTCGCGGGGGCGATGAAGCGGCACAACTTCGGCGGTCTGCGGGCCAGCCATGGTGTGTCGATCAGCCACCGCAGCCACGGTTCGACCGGCCAGTGCCAGGACCCCGGCAAGGTGTTCAAGGGCAAGAAGATGGCCGGCCACCTGGGTGCCGTGCGCATCACCACGCAGAACCTGCAGGTGGTCAAGACCGACAGCGAGCGCGGGCTGATCATGGTCAAGGGTGCCGTGCCCGGCTCCAAGGGTGGCTGGGTGACGATCAAGGACGCGGTCAAGAAGCCGGTTCCTGACAATGTCATCCTGCCCGCCGCGCTGAAATCGGCCGGTGAGGCCGCGCGCAAGGCCGCCGAGGAAGCCGCCGCCCAGGCCGCCGCCGAGGAAGAGGCCGCGCGTCAGGCACAGCTCGAGGCCGAGGCCGCCGAGCAGGAGGCCGCGCTGAAAGAGGCCGAGGCCGAGATCGAGGCCGAGAAGAAGGAAGGCGAGTGACATGAAACTCGACGTCATCAACCTGCAGGCCGCGCCGGCGGGCGAGGTGGAGCTAAACGAGGCCGTCTTCGGCCTGGAGCCCCGCGCCGACCTGCTGCACCGTGTGGTCCGCTGGCAGCGCGCCAAGGCGCAGGCCGGCACCCACAAGGTCAAGACCCGGTCCGAGACCAGCTATTCCACAAAGAAGATCTATCGCCAGAAGGGCACCGGCGGCGCCCGCCACGGCGACCGCAACGCGCCGATCTTCCGCAAGGGGGGCGTCTACAAGGGCCCGACCCCGCGCAGCCATGCCCATGAGCTGCCCAAGAAGGTCCGCGCCCTGGGTCTGAAGCATGCGCTGTCGGCCAAGGCGAAATCGGGCAAGCTGGTGGTTCTGGAAGCCGCCGAGCTGGCCGAGGCCAAGACCGCCGTGCTGGCCAAGGCCGCGCGCGATCTTGGCTGGCGCAAGGTGCTGATCATCGACGCCGATGTGAACGAGAACTTCGCTAGTGCCGCGCGCAATATCGAAGGGATCGACATCCTGCCGTCGATGGGGGCGAATGTGTATGACATCCTCAAGCGCGACACGCTGGTGCTGACGCGCGCGGGTGTCGAGGCTCTGGAGGCTCGACTGGCATGAGCGCGAAGGCAGAACATTACGACGTGATCCGCAAGCCGGTGATCACCGAGAAGGCGACCATGGCATCGGAAGCCAATGCCGTGGTCTTCGAGGTGGCGATCGACGCGAACAAGCCGCAGATCAAGGAGGCGGTGGAGACGCTGTTCAATGTCAAGGTGAAGGCGGTCAACACGCTGGTCACCAAGGGCAAGGTCAAGCGCTTCCGCGGCCAGCTGGGCCGGCGCAAGGACGTCAAGAAGGCCTATGTCACGCTGGAGGAAGGCAATGCCATCGACGTGACCACCGGTCTCTGACCGGAACCGGGAAACAGATACCCAGACCCCCGGCGCCGCAGGGTGCCGGGGGTCTTGTCTTGTCGCCCGGCTGTCTGCATGGTGCCAGCCACCAAGGCCGGGGCGCCGATGAGCTACGATTATGACCTCTATGTCGGGCGTCCGTTCCAGCCCGATCTGCCCGGGCTGGGCTCGTCGGCGCATCTTTCCTGCGATGGCCCTGACCGGCTGCAGGCAGAGGATATCGCCGAGGATGTCCTGCGGCTGATCGGCAAGCGCCGGCTGCTTTACCGGCTGCACCTGCAGGGAAGCCCCGATGCGGCGGCGCGATCCGCATTCGAGGACTGGCTGCGTGCCACGCTGACCGCCACGCGCGGTGTGCTGATCGATCGGCAGACCGACCGCTATGAGACAGCCAGCAGGACCGGCCCGCTGGGCGGCCCGGCAGCATCGCGCGAAGAGCCACGGATCGGCGCGATGAATTTCCATTTCGCGGATGCAGACGGGTTTCATGAACGTGGTTTCCGGCGGATGCTGGCGACGGTCGCGCAGGTCATGCCCGCCGCGCTGCCGGTGCGCTACGGTCGCTACGAGCCCTTGCAGAGCAAGGTTCAGGAGGGCGATCTTGAGCCACTTCTGGCCGTCTTCAGGGATGATCCAGACATTGGCCTGATGGCCAGGGCGCCCTTTGCCGATATCCTGTTGTCGATCCCCTGTTCGGTGCAGATGGCGCGCAGGCATCCTGACTACTGGAGGCGCTTCGGCTTCCTGCTGTCACGGGTCAGCTTCTGCCTGCGCCCGACGCTCTTTGCCTCGCCGGCGCTGATGGCGGATCTGATGCTGCTTTTCGAGCGTCTGTCGGTCGAACTGGACGTGATCTACAGCGATATCGTCACCATGGAAGACCCGAACGGCTCTGCCTGGCGGTGGCGGGGCCTGCCGGACTGGCCGGCGCATGCGCGTTGCATCGGGCCCCTCTACCGCGGGCTATGGCCCGATTGTGAAAGCCAGGGCCGCGAGATCGGCACGGGGCATCTGCTGATGACCACCGACCGTTTCGGCAACGCACCACCCTTGCCGCCAGAGGCATTGCGCAAGCGCGGCAAGGCCGGCTATGCAGAGGTCTTTCCCTTCCCCAAGTTGCCGGAAGGGTCGTTCGACGACTGAGGCGCGTCGGAACGGTTGCCGACAGGATCGCGAGGTTTCTCGCCCATCAGCACTTGACCCCTTGGCCAGGCTTCACTAAAGCGAGCCTGCGTCGCGGCCCCGGATTCGTCCGGGGTCACGCGTTTTCGGTTGTCATGGCCCGGTGGGCCGTCAGCCGGAACCGGCCGGGGGCCATGCGGCCCCCTCACCACCGGGTCACTGGACCCCAGACAAAGCGGAAGACAGAAACCATGGCACTCAAGTCGTACAAACCGACGACGCCTGGCCAGCGCGGGCTGGTACTGATCGACCGTTCGGCACTCTGGAAAGGTCGCCCCGTCAAGGCTCTCACCGAGGGTCTGACGAAATCGGGCGGGCGGAACAACACCGGACGGATCACGATGCGCCGCATGGGCGGTGGCGCAAAGCGCCTGTATCGCATCGTCGATTTCAAGCGTCGCAAACATGATATCCCGGCCAATGTGGAGCGGATCGAATACGATCCCAACCGCTCGGCCTTCATCGCGCTGATCGTCTATCAGGACGGCGAGCAGGCCTATATTCTGGCGCCGCAGCGTCTGGCCGTGGGCGACCGGGTGGTTTCCGGCGCCAAGGTCGATGTGAAGCCGGGCAATGCAATGCCGTTTTCCGGCATGCCGCTGGGCACCATCGTGCACAATGTCGAACTGAAGCCCGGCAAGGGCGGCCAGATCGCGCGCGCCGCCGGCACCTATGCACAATTCGTCGGCCGTGACGGCGGCTATGCGCAGATCCGCCTTTCCTCGGGCGAGTTGCGGATGGTGCGGCAGGAATGCATGGCCACGGTCGGCGCGGTGTCGAACCAGGACCATTCCAACCAGAACCTCGGCAAGGCCGGGCGCAACCGGCATCTGGGCAAGCGCCCCTCGGTGCGCGGTGTTGCCATGAACCCCATCGATCACCCGCATGGTGGCGGTGAGGGCCGCACCTCGGGCGGCCGGACGCCGGTCACGCCCTGGGGCAAGGATACCAAGGGCCGCCGCACGCGGTCGAACAAGGCGACGGACAAGCTGATCATCCGCTCGCGCCACGCCAGGAAGAAGGGTCGCTGATCCATGCCACGTTCAGTCTGGAAGGGCCCCTTTGTCGATGCACACGTCCTGAAAAAGGCCGAGAAGGTGCGCGAATCGGGGCGTAACGAAGTCATCAAGATCTGGTCGCGTCGTTCAACGATCCTGCCGCAGTTCGTGGGCCTGACCTTTGGGGTCTACAACGGCAAGAAGCACATCCCGGTGAATGTCTCCGAGGAAATGATCGGCCAGAAGTTCGGCGAATACTCGCCCACGCGCACCTATTACGGGCACGCGGCCGACAAGAAAGCCAAGAGGAAGTAAGCCATGGGCAAGGAACAAAATCCCCGCCGCGTGGCCGAGAACGAGGCGATGGCCAAGACGCGGATGCTGCGCACCAGCCCGCAGAAGCTGAACCTGGTCGCCGGCCTGATTCGTGGCAAGGCCGTGGACAAGGCGCTGTCTGATCTGACCTTTTCCAAGAAGCGCATCGCCGGCGACGTGAAGAAATGCCTGCAATCGGCCATTGCCAATGCCGAGAATAACCACGGGCTTGATGTCGACAACCTGGTGGTGGCCGAGGCCTGGGTCGGCAAGAATCTGGTGATGAAGCGCGGGCGCCCCCGGGCGCGCGGCCGTTTCGGCAAGATCATGAAGCCGTTTTCCGAGATCACCATCAAGGTGCGTGAGCGCGAGGAGCAAGCGTAATGGGTCAGAAGGTCAATCCGATCGGCATGCGCCTGCAGGTCAACCGCACCTGGGACAGCC
>SKNG01000478.1 GCA_007120685.1 Paracoccaceae bacterium
TGAACAGCGACCCGCTCGTCTCGTCCGTCCCGCGCATCTTCACCCCCGCCGTCATCCTGCGAAGGGTGAATCATGTTCTCAAAACGCTGTCGAGGCGAGACTTTTTCAGCGGCCTGCTAAGCGGCCCAAGCGATCAACCGGCTACCGTATGACCGACCGACGCGGTGCGCTATCGGTCCTAGTGGGCATCATTGCAGTGCATAAAGGGCGAGCCGCACGCGGTCCTTGTCCCGCCCGCCGGCGCCCACGAAGAGCGTCCGGTTGACCCAGTCATAGCGCGCATCGCCGGTTTCCAGCCGCGCCTGGGTGCGCATGTAGTAGCGCGCGGGATCGACCGCCTCGCCGCGCGCGACGGCCGCCATGACGTCGGCCGGGCCGTGGCGGAAGCCGTAGTTGATGATCTCGATCAGCGCGCCGTCGTCGGTTTCCATCGCGTAGCGGGTGTCCAGTTCGGCCATGCCATCGGCAAAGACCGTCTGCCAGTCGGCGCCCAGATGCAGGATGCGGCCCTTGAGCCGCGGGCCGGTGACGGTGCCGCCGATGATGGGAATGATCCGCCGCTGTCCGGCCCGGCCCGGGCCCATCTCGCGGATCGGGTCCAGTTGCACGCTCAGCGCGCAGACGGGTTCCAGGCGCGGTGTCGGCAGGTCCATGATCGGTTCCTTTCAGAGCGGGGGCAGCTTCGGGGTCACGGGCGGGGCTGTCAACCGGCGGCCGCCATAGCACCGCGCCCGGGGCCGGCCGGGGAAGAACGGCCTTGAAGAAAGGCCGTTGCAAGGCGGTTGAAGAAACCGCCTTGGCACCCGGCCCGCATGTGGCGCGAACATGAAAAAGGCGCCCCGGGTTGGTGCCGGGGCGCCTTCTGATGTTCCGGGTCGAAAGCCGCCGTCAGTCGGCCTTTTCCGCCGTCCGCTCTTCGCCGGTTTCCTGATCGACCATCTTCATCGCCAGCCGCACCTTGCCGCGGTCGTCGAAGCCCAGCAGCTTGACCTTCACTTCCTGCCCTTCCTTCAGCATGTCGGACGGATGGTTCAGCCGCTGCGGCGCGATCTGACTGACATGGACCAGCCCGTCGCGCTTGCCGAAGAAGTTCACGAAGGCGCCGAAATCGACGATCTTGACCACCGTGCCGGTATAGATGCGCCCGACCTCGGGCTCGGCCACGATGGACCAGATCATGTCATGGGCCTTCTGGATCGCCGCCTGATCGTTCGAGGCGATCTTGATGGTGCCGTCGTCGCTGATATCGACCTTGGCGCCGGATACCTCGACGATCTCGCGGATCACCTTGCCGCCCGAGCCGATGACTTCGCGGATCTTGTCGGTGGCGATCTGCATGGTCTCGATCTTCGGCGCGTACTGGCTGAAGCCCTGCGGCGCCGACAGGGCCTTGCCCATCTCGCCCAGGATATGCAGCCGGCCTTCCTTGGCCTGCGCCAGCGCCTGTTCCATGATCTCGAAGGTGATGCCGGAGACCTTGATATCCATCTGCAGGCTGGTGATGCCGGCCTCGGTCCCCGCTACCTTGAAGTCCATGTCGCCCAGATGGTCCTCATCACCGAGGATGTCCGACAGCACCGCGAACTGGCCGCCGTCTTCCAGGATCAGGCCCATCGCCACGCCCGCGACCGGCGCCTTCAACGGCACGCCCGCGTCCATCATCGACAGCGACCCGCCGCAGACCGTGGCCATGGAGGAGGAGCCGTTGGACTCGGTGATCTCGGACACGATGCGGATGGTGTAGGGGAAATCCGTTGCCGCGGGCAGCACCGCCTGCAGCGCGCGCCAGGCCAGCTTCCCGTGCCCGATCTCGCGCCGGCCCGGGGGGCCGAAGCGGCCGACTTCGCCCACCGAATAGGGGGGGAAGTTGTAATGCAGCAGGAAATTGGCCTTCCAGGTGCCGGTCAGCGCGTCCATGAACTGCTCGTCATCGCCGGTGCCCAGCGTGGCGATGCAGAGCGACTGCGTCTCGCCCCGCGTGAACAGCGCCGAGCCATGGGTGCGCGGCAGCACGCCGGTTTCCGACACGATGGGCCGGATGGTGCGCGTGTCGCGCCCGTCGATGCGCGGCGCGCCCTTGATGATGTCGCCACGCAGGATCGAGGCTTCCAGCTTCTTCATTGCCGAGCCGAGGTTCTGGTCGGCCAGCTCTTCCTCGCTCAGCGCCGCCTTGATCGCCTCGCGCGCTGCCGCAATGGCGTTCACGCGCTCCTGCTTGTCCTTGATGGCGAAGGCTTCGCGCATCTGCGCCTCGCCCGCCGCCTTCACCTTGGCATAGAGCGCCGAATAATCCGGCGGGGAGAAGTCGAAGGGTTCCTTCGCACAGTCCTCGGCCAGCCCGATGATCAGGTCGATCACCGGCTGATAGCTTTCATGGGCGAATTTCACCGCGCCCAGCATCTCGGCCTCGGACAGCTCATAGGCTTCCGATTCGACCATCATGACCGCGTCCTGCGTACCGGCGACGACCAGATCCAGCCGCTGCTCGGGGTTTTCGCGCAGCTTGTGCATGTCCTCGCATTCGGGGTTCAGCACGTATTCGCCATTGGCATAGCCCACGCGCGCCGCAGCGACCGGCCCCATGAAAGGCACGCCGGAAATGGTCAGCGCAGCGGAGGCGGCGATCATGGCGACGATATCGGGCTCGTTGACCAGATCGTGGCTGAGCACGGTGCAGATGACCAGCACCTCATGCTTGAAGCCGTCGACAAAGAGCGGCCGGATCGGCCGGTCGATCAGGCGCGAGGTGAGGGTTTCCTTCTCCGAGGGCCGCGCCTCGCGCTTGAAGAAGCCGCCCGGGACCTTGCCGGCGGCGTAATAGCGTTCCTGATAGTGCACGGTCAGCGGGAAGAAGTCCTGCCCCGGCTTGGCCTGCTTGGCGAAGGTGACATTCGCCATGACACTGGTTTCGCCCAGCGTGGCGATGACCGAACCATCGGCCTGACGGGCAACGCGCCCGGTTTCCAGCGTGAGCGTTTCCTGCCCCCACTGGATCGATTTCTTGGTGATGTTGAACATTCAGCGTATCCTCTCGGGAGCTCTCCCGGCCCCTGCCGGGTCTCCCCATTTGCATGGCGGCCCCATTGCCGCCGACCCCAATCCTATGCATCACGCCGGGGTCGAAGCGTCACGTCTCAGATGCGCGGGCCATACAGGAAAAGCCGGCGCAGGGGAAGTGGGCGCGGCAGGGGTCACCCGCGCGTGACCCGGTCGGCCCTGAAACGGGCAATCCAGTCGGCGTTGGTGGCATCCGCCAGAGGGGCCACGGGGGGCCTAAGGTCCAGGCCGGGGGGCAGGGTCTGGCCCAAAGCGGCGCAGAGGCGCGCCACTTCGGCTTCTGGATCGGCGGCAAGCGCCTGATAGGTCAGTTGCAGGGGGATGATGCCCTGCGCGGTGAACCACGCCTGCCAGGCCGCGTCGCCATGTTCCAGTTCTGCCAGTACCTTGGCAATACGCGCCGGGTCATAGCGCGGTGGTGCGGGGGGTGACAGGCGCTCGATCTCGGTACCGTCAGGGGCGCGGTGCCACAGGCCGGTCTGTTCGGCCTTCACGCGCGATACCGCCTGCGCCAGTTTGTCGGCGCGCGTCAGGTGGATGAAAAGCGTCTCGCCAAAGGCGGCGGTCAGGCGGGCAAGGTCGCCGGGCAGGCCGGGATGGGCAAGGGCGGTCAGGGCCAGCAGTCGGCCCAGATCACGCTGCATCAGGCGCAGGCCGAAGACCGGCGTGGCGCCCCGCCCGGCGTTGCGCGCCGCTTGCAGAAAGGCCCGCGCATGGGCGGGCGTCCCTTCTCCCTTGGCCGGGGGCAGGCCCCAGGCGCGTTCCCATTCCGCACCGGGGTCCTGCATGAAAAAACTGTCGGGCCGGCCGGCAACGCCGGTTGCCGTCAAGAGTTCGCACAGCAACGTGCTGCCGCTGCGGGGGGTGGCGCACAGGATGAAGCTGTCCATGCGCGCCCCCCCCCCGCGCGCCCCGGCGTCTTACACCGCGTAGCGCAGGATCGCGGCCAGCGAGTCTTTCTGCGGGATGTCATCGCGCCGGACCGCCAGCACGCGCCCGCCCGAAGCCAGCACCCGGCCCGCGATCTCGTCCACGATGCCGTAGCTGATGGCACTTTCCTGATCCTCGAACGTCACCTCGCCGTTGTCGTCCACCGTACCGGGCATCACCTCGTCGATATCGACCAGCAGGGTATCGACGGCGCCATAGGTGGCGGCGCGGGCGGCGCGGGCGACCTGGGTGGTGGCGCGGCCTTCGTTCTCGCGCGCAGAAAACAGCCCGTGCACCTCGTCCAGCGCGGCCTTTTGCAGCCCGTCCAGGATGGGCCGGGCCTGCGTGGCCAGTTCGGCGGGAGTGATGCGCACGGGGCTGGTGCGAATACCCTCTGCCGCCAGCCCGTCATGGCTGCAGACCGAGCGGAAGATCGACCACAGCGGTTCCGCCGCGGCCAGGATCAGGGGTTCCGACCGGCCCGCCAGAACCGGGCGCAGCGCCGCATCGACCTTGCGCGCAAAGGCGCGCAACAGCACGTTCTGCCCCTCGGACCCGCCCTTGCGGTTGGTGTAGTTGCGCGAATTCACATTCGCCGTGCCGACGGCCGAGGCGGCATCCTTCGGCATCCCGGGCACGCGGATTTCCTGTGCCGGAAGGTCGGCAAAGACCTCGATCAGCCGGATCTCGTTTTCCGCCAGCGCCAGCACGAA
>SKNG01000207.1 GCA_007120685.1 Paracoccaceae bacterium
GAGGCGCGCAGCCTGACCGCCGGCCGTGCCCTGCTGATGGCCAAGATCGAAAAACCGGCGGCGCTGGCCGAGATCGACGCCATCCTGGCCGCGTCGGACGGGCTGATGGTGGCGCGGGGCGATCTGGGCGTGGAACTGCCGGTTCAGGCGGTGCCGCCGATCCAGAAACGGCTGGTGCGCCGGGCGCGGGCGGCGGCCAAACCGGTCATCGTGGCCACGCAGATGCTGGAATCGATGATCGAAAGCCCCATGCCCACCCGCGCCGAGGTATCGGACGTCGCCACGGCGATCTACGAGGGCGCCGACGCCGTGATGCTCTCGGCCGAATCCGCCGTCGGCGCCTATCCGGTAGAGGCGGTGCGCACCATGCACAATGTCGCCCGGTCGGTGGAAAGCGACGAGACCTGGCGCCAGATCATCAACGCCTCGCGCCGTATCGACCATACCAGCGTCGCCGACGGGATCGTGGCCGCGGCGCGTGAGATTGCCGAGACCACCGAC
Organism: Paracoccaceae bacterium; assembly: GCA_007120685.1. Classification (GTDB taxonomy): domain Bacteria; phylum Pseudomonadota; class Alphaproteobacteria; order Rhodobacterales; family Rhodobacteraceae; genus Pararhodobacter. Next base: position 502 of record SKNG01000207.1, read on the forward strand.
ATCAAGGCGATCTGCTGTTTTACCGAGTCCGGCTCGACCCCCGGCAAGGTGGCGCGCGAGCGTCCGCAGGTGCCGATCATCGCGCTCAGCCCCAACCCGGCGACGCTGCGCCGGCTGTGCCTGACATGGGGCACGCATTGCGTGGCGACCGGCCCCATCGACCGGTTCAAGTCTGCCGTGGTCAGTGCCGCTCAGGCGGCACTGGCGCTGGGCATCGCCACACCGGCCGATCAGATCGTGGTCACCGCCGGCGTGCCCTTCAACGTGCCGGGCACCACCAACATCCTGCGCGTGGCGCCCTGCGACGAACGCTTGATCTACAATGCCGAGGCCGAATAGGCTGGCGGCCGCACGATCCGAACATGCAGGGTCATCGATGGACCGGGACCTTCTGTTGCTGATGGGGCTGGCCTTCCTGCCGCTGGCCTTCGTCGCCCTGGTCTCGGCCTGGGCGGACCGGCGCCGGCCCTGGGCGGCGCTGATCCTGGTCCTGATGGGCGGCGGCATGGCGGGCTGGGCGCATCTGACCCACCCCGAGGGCGGCTATGACCCCGCAGACCTGCCCGCCCTGGCGCTGGAGGTCGCGGCGCGCTTCCTGAACTGACGCCGGCGGCCCGCCACTGGCCCTTGCATCCCGCCCCGGACCGGCCTATAGCGCCGGCTCCATCCCCGCGCGGCCGGCCGATGTGGCATGCCGAGTCGCGCGATTTGACCGCTCGAAGACAGACAGGAGACGGAAATGCCCAAGATGAAGACCAAGTCGAGCGCCAAGAAGCGCTTCAAGGTCACCGCCACCGGCAAGGTGAAATCGGCGCAGGCCGGCAAACGCCATGGCATGATCAAGCGGTCGCCGAAGTTCATCCGCGATGCGCGCGGCACCTCGGTGCTCAGCGATGCGGATGCGAAGATCGTGAAATCCTACATGCCCTACGACCGCTGAGGAGGATCAGACATGGCACGCGTCACATCCGGCAAGGTAACCCACGCCCGCCACCGTAAGGTGGTCAAGGCGGCAAAGGGCTATTACGGCGCCCGCTCGCGCAATTTCCGCACCGCCACGCAGGCGGTGGACAAGGCCAACCAATACGCCACCCGCGACCGCAAGAACCGCAAGCGCAATTTCCGCGCGCTGTGGATCCAGCGCATCAACGCCGCGGTGCGGGCGATCGACCCCACACTGACCTATTCGCGCTTCATCCACGCGCTGGATCAGGCGGGGATCGAGGTGGACCGCAAGGTGCTGGCCGATCTGGCCGTGCACGAGCCCGAAGCCTTTGGCCAGATCGTCGAACGCGCCCGCGCGGCGACGGCCTGACCTGGCCCGAAAAGCCCGAACAGGGGGCTGCCCGGCCGGGGCGGCCCCTTTTTCGTTGTCCTGGCCCGTAGGCGCATTGACACCGGTGCGGCGACGGGATTGTCTGCCCCCAGCCGGCACCAAGAGGGCGTATCCACATGCAAACAGGCAATTTTCTCTACGCCCCGCGCTGGGTGAAAACGATTGCACTGATCGTGCTCAGCCTGGCGCTGGTGACGGCGCTTGCCGTGGTGGTGGTCTACATCGACCAGGGTGGGCGCGAGAACTGGGTGCTGGTGGCGATTTCGCTGGCACAGATCGCGGCATCGGGCCTGGTCATTGCGCTGATTGTCTTCTTCTCACAGCGCGACGCCAACTTGGCAGTGCTGCGGACGCGAATCCGGGATTTCCTGCTGCTCAGCATCCCCAAGGCTATGCTTATCGTGGACAGCCCGCCAGAAAAAGAGGCCCTATGGCAACCCGGACGGCGCTGGATGCGCAAGGAGTGGACGCGCCCAGACGCAGAGACGAATGTGCAGATCCGCATCCGCTATGCCCCCGGCGCCATCGAGGCCTGGTATGAGTTGCGCGCCCATAATCGGATGCTGCTGATCCGGGCGCAGGTCAACATGGGCGAGGTGGCTTTCTCCTTCTACTTCCCCGCCGCCGATGAGACCGAGGCGGCAGAAAGGCGCAAGCAACTGGATTGGGCGTTCAGCCGGATGACCTCGCTCGGCGGTTATCACCTCGGCACCCATTTCAGTGTCGAGCGATACGACAACCGCACCCATGCCGCATTCTTCCTGACCAGAGACTTCGGCATTGATTTTCTTGATGATAACCGCCGTATGCTTTTTGTTGTGAATGACCTGGCGCTGACCCTGCGCGGCCTGGTGAAGGAATGTATCGACCAGAAGATACCGACCTCCTATGAGGACGGCAGCTATACCGCCCCCGAAAAGGCCCCCGATACGGCAACCGCTCAGCCGTAATGCGCCACCGGCGTGCCGGCGATGGCGGCCATGTTCAGCAACCCCCGCGCGGTGATCGAGGGGGTGACGATATGCGCGCGGTTGCCCAATCCCATCAGGATCGGCCCCACCTCCAGCCCGCCGGCGCGGGTCTTCAGGATGTTGCGCACCCCGCTGGCCGCATCGGTGGTCGGAAACACCAGCACATTCGCCGCCCCGGTCAGCCGCGAATGCGGAAAGATCCGTTCGCGCAGTTCCGGGTCCAGCGCGGCATCGACATGCATCTCGCCCTCGTATTCGAAATCCACCCCGCGCGCATCCAAGAGCGCCAGCGCCGCCCGCATCCGCCGGCCCGATGACGTGTCCAGCGTGCCGAATTGCGAATGCGAACACAGCGCCACCTTCGGCACCACGCCAAAGCGCCGCACATGCCGGGCCGCGCCGATCACCGTCTCGGCCACCTGCTCCGCCGTCGGTTCAGGGTTCACCTGCGTATCGGCGATGAACAGCGGCCCGGCGGTCTGGATGATCAGCGACAGCGCCCCCACCGGCTGCAACCCGTCCCGCGCCAGCACCTGCGCCACATAGCCCAGATGCCACAGATACTGACCGAACGCCCCGCAGATCAGACTGTCGGCCTCGCCCCGGTGGACCATGATCGCGCCGATGGCGGTGGTGTTGGTGCGCAGGATCGCCTTGGCCACATCCGGCGTCACGCCGCGCCGTTCCATCAGCAGATGATAGGTTTCCCAGTATTCACGGTAGCGGGGGTCGTTTTCGGGGTTCACGATCTCGAAATCACGCTCGGGACGGATCGGCAGGCCCGCGCGCTCGCAACGCCGGGCAATCACCTCGGGCCGGCCGATCAGGATTGGCTGCTCGGTGGTTTCCTCCAGAATCGCCTGGGCGGCGCGCAACACCCGCTCATCCTCGCCCTCGGCAAAGACGATCCGGCGCGAGGCCTCCTTCGCCGCCTCGAAGACCGGGCGCATCAACAGGGCCGAGCGGAACACCGAACTGTCCAGCTGCCGCTTGTAGGCGTCCAGGTCCGCCAGCGGCCGCGCCGCCACGCCGGTGTTCATCGCCGCCTTGGCCACCGCCGTTGCCACCACCCCCATCAGGCGAGGGTCGAAGGGTTTGGGGATCAGGTATTCCCGCCCGAAGCTGAGTTTCTCGCCGCGATAGGCGGCGGCGGTTTCGGCCGAGGTGGTGGCGCGTGCCAGCCGCGCGATCCCTTCCACGCAGGCCACCTGCATGGCGTCGTTGATCTCGGTCGCGCCGACATCCAGCGCGCCGCGAAAGATGAAGGGGAAGCACAGCACGTTGTTGACCTGATTGGGATAATCGCTGCGCCCCGTGGCCATGATCGCCCCCGGCGCGACCTCGGCCACCAGGTCCGGCATGATTTCCGGCACCGGATTGGCCAGCGCAAAGATGATCGGATCCTCGGCCATTTTGGCCACCATTTCCGGCCGCAGCACCCCGGGGCCGGACAGGCCCAGGAACAGATCCGCCCCCGCGATCACCTGATCGAGGCTGCGCAGATCACTGTCCTGCGCAAAGGCGGCCTTTTCGGGGTTCATATCCACCGCGCGGCCCTGATGGACCAGCCCGTGAATGTCGCACAGCCAGATGTTAGACCGCCGCACCCCCAGCTTCACCAGCATGTTCAGGCAGGCAATCCCCGCCGCCCCGCCGCCGGTGGAGACGACCTTGATATCCTCCCATTTCCGCCCCGTCAGATGCAGCGCGTTCGTTGCCGCTGCGCCGACCACGATGGCGGTGCCGTGCTGGTCATCGTGAAAGACCGGGATGCCCATGCGCTGCCGGCAAATGCGCTCGACGATGAAACAATCCGGCGCCTTGATATCCTCCAGATTGATCGCGCCGAAACTGGGTTCCAGCGCGCAGACGATATCAGCCAGCCTCTCGGGGTCGGATTCGTTCAGCTCGATGTCGAAACAGTCGATATTGGCGAATTTCTTGAACAGGACCGCCTTGCCCTCCATCACCGGCTTGGCGGCCAGCGCGCCGATATTGCCAAGGCCCAGCACCGCCGTGCCATTGGTCACCACCGCCACCAGATTGCCCCGGGACGTGTAGCGCGCCGCGGCACCCGGGTCGGCCTTGATTTCCAGACAGGCCTCGGCCACGCCGGGGGAATAGGCGCGGGCCAGGTCGCGGCCGTTGGCCAGCGGCTTGGTGGCGCGGATCTCCAGCTTTCCGGGGCGGGGAAATTCGTGATAGTCCAGCGCCTGCTGGCGCAGCAACTCCTGCCGGTCATCGCTCATTTCGCACCCCTTCCAGAAAGATAGTTTAGCATTAAACAATCCCCCTTCATCGATACGCCGCCGCCCCGCGCAACGCAAGCGTGCTGTCGCGCGGCGGGCTTGCAAGCGGCGCCGTGCCGGGCCAGACTCGGCCAGCCTATCACCAACGGGGACAGCACGCATGAGCCTTCTGAAAGCCGCCCTCGCCGCGCGCGAGAACGCTCATGCGCCCTATTCGGGCTTTGCCGTGGGGGCGGCAATCCGCACCGGTTCCGGCGCCGTGTTCACCGGCTGCAACGTGGAAAACGCCAGCTATCCGGAAGGCAGTTGCGCCGAGACCGGCGCCATCGCCGCCATGGTCGGCGCCGGCGCGCGTGATATCGCCGAGGTCTGCATCGTCGCCGATACCAAGGCGCCGATCTCGCCCTGCGGCGGCTGCCGGCAGCGGCTGGCCGAATTCGCCGGGCCGGATGTGCCGGTCACCATGGCCACGGTTTCGGGCGATAGCGTGACGATGCGGATGGGCGAACTGCTGCCCATGGCCTTTCGCACGGCGCGGGGCGTCTGATGGACATGCGACAACTCAACGCCGCCCTGCGCGACGGCGCCCCGGTGCCGGCCGAGGCGCTCGCCGCCTTCGCGCAGGGTCTGGCCGATGGCCGCGTGTCGGATGCACAGGCCGGGGCCTTTGCCATGGCCGTCTGCCTGCGGGGCCTGGGCGACGCCGGCCGCGTGGCGCTGACCGAGGCCATGCGCGATTCAGGGACCGTGCTGCACTGGGATTTGCCGGGTCCGGTGCTGGACAAGCACTCCACCGGCGGGATCGGCGATCTGGTCTCGCTCTTGCTGGCCCCGGCGCTGGCGGCCTGTGGGGCCTTCGTGCCCATGGTCTCGGGCCGGGGGCTGGGCCACACCGGCGGCACCATCGACAAGCTGGAGGCCATCCCGGGCCTGCGCACCGGCTTCGCGCCAGAGGATTTCAAGGCGCTGGTGCGGGAAAACGGCGCCGCCATCGTATCGGCCAGCGCCGATATCGCCCCCGCCGACCGGCGGCTTTACGCCATCCGCGATGTCTCCGGCACGGTGGAAAGCGTCGATCTGATCACCGCCTCGATCCTGTCGAAGAAGCTGGCCGCCGGGCTGGGGGCGCTGGTGCTGGATGTCAAATGCGGCACCGGCGCCTTCATGGCCGCGCCGGAGGACGCGCGCGCACTGGCCCGGGCGCTGGTCGATACCGCCAAGGGCGCGGGCTGCCCAACGGTGGCGCTGATCACCGACATGAACCAGCCGCTGGCCCCGGTGGCCGGCAACGCGCTGGAGGTCGCGGCGGCGATGGAGGCTTTCACAGCCCCCGCCAGCCACCCCGCCCTGGTTGCCGTGACCGAGGCGCTGGGCGGCGAGGCGCTGGCCCTGGCCGGGCTGGCGCGAACGCCCGGCGACGGGGCGGCAATGATCCTGGATGCCATCGGTTCCGGCCGCGCGGCGGAACGCTTTGGCGGCATGGTGGCGGCGCAGGGGGGGCCGGGGGATTTTCTGGCGCGTTGGCGGGCGTATCTGCCGGCGGCACAGGTGATGCGACCCCTGCCCTGCCCGCGCGAGGGCGTGCTGGCAGCCGTGGACGGGCGCGCGCTGGGCCATGCCGTGATCGGTCTGGGTGGCGGGCGGCGGGTGGAAAGCGATACCGTGAACCCGGCGGTCGGCCTGTCGCATATCGCCCGGATCGGCGCGCGGATGCAGGCGGGCGAGCCATTGTGCCTGATCCATGCCACTGAAGAGACCGGTGCCGAGGCGGCCCGCGCGGCGCTGGCAGACGCCTTCACCCTGGCCGATGCCGCCCTGCCGCCGCGTCTGATGCATGAGCGGGTGGCATGATGCCATTTCCGGTTGATCGGTTCGGCATCAAGCGCGGGAACGCGCCTTCGAAGGCGCGTTCAAACGGGCTTTCGAAAGCCCGTTTTCCGACGCTGCGCACCCGGCCCAAGCCGATCAACCGAGCCGGTACGAGGCGATGACCGACCGGCGCGCCTTCCTGATCGTGCTCGACTCGGTGGGCTGCGGCGGCGCACCGGATGCGGCGGATTTCGGCGATGAGGGCGCCAACACGCTTGGCCATATCGCCGAGGCCTGCGCGGCTGGCCGGGCCGAGGACGGGCGCAGCGGCCCCCTGCACCTGCCGGTGCTGGATGGGCTGGGGCTGGGGCGGGCAGTGGAACTGGCATCGGGCCTGCGGCCGCCGGGGCTGGGGGCGCGGCCGCAGGGGTTGTGGGGGGCGGCGACGGAGGCTTCGCGCGGCAAGGACACGCCCTCGGGGCATTGGGAACTGGCCGGCGTGCCGGTGCCCTGGGACTGGCATTATTTTCCTGAAGACCCGCCGGTGTTCGACGCCACGCTGGTGGCGCGGGTCTGCGCGCTGGCGGGCACGGAAGGCATTCTGGGCAATTGCCGCGCGGCAGGCTTGGCGATCACGGCCGCTTTGGGGGCCGAACACCTGCGCACCGGCTGGCCGATCTGCTATACCTCGGCCGACAGCGTGTTCCAGATTGCCGCGCATGAACAGGCCTTCGGGCTGGAGCGGCTTTACGCGCTGTGCGCTGCGCTGGCGCCTGAATTGCACGCGATCGGCGTCGGCCGGGTGATCGCACGGCCCTTTATCGGCGATGCCGCCAACGGCTTCCAGCGCACCCCAAACCGGCGCGACTACGCCATCGCCCCGCCCGCGCCCACGCTGCTGGACTGGGCGGCAGATGAGGGCCGCACGGTGCATACGGTGGGTAAGGTCGCCGACATCTTTGCCAACCGCAGCGCCGGCACGGTGCATAAGGGTGTCGAAGATGTAGCACTTATCCAACATATGTACAGGCTTGCGACGCGTGCAGAGACTGGATCATTAACGTTTTGCAATCTGGTCGAGTTCGACAGCCTCTATGGCCATACCCGAGACCTATCCGGCTATGCCCGCGCGCTGGAGGCTTTCGACACTGAGGCCGGGCGCTTTCTCGCGCGGTTGAGGCCCGGCGATCTGGCCCTCTTCACCGCCGATCACGGCAACGACCCTACCTGGCGCGGCACCGATCACACGCGCGAGCGGGTGCCGGTGCTGGCCTGGGGGTATGGCGCCGGAGACATCGGCCTGTGCAGGTTCACCGATGTCGCCGCCAGCATCGCCGATCACCTGGGCCTGGCGCAACGCGGGCCGGGGCGCAGCTTCATGAAGGCGGCGCAGGCTACAGCGCGCTGACCCGGCAGTCCGGCAGCAGCGCCTGCACATCCTGCGGCCGGCAAAGCTCGGTCGAGCCGGTCATCACCGCCGCCGCCGCTGCCGCCGTGCCCAGTTGCAGCGCCTCGGACAGGGACTGGCCGCGCGCAAGGGCCAGCGTGAACCCGGCAGTGAAACTGTCGCCCGCACCGACCTTGCTAAGCACCTCTACCCGCGGCGGAGCACAATGCAGCCGCGCGCCCTGCCCCACCAATACCGACCCGTCCGCCCCGCAGGCGACAATCACCACCGCCGCCACCCCGCGCGCAACCAGATCGGCAGCCAGGGCGGCCGCGGCGGGCGGGGCAAGGGGGGCGTCCTGCACCGCCCGCGCCTCGGCCTCGTCCAGCCGCAGCATGAACGGGGGCTTGGCGCCCGGAGTGTCCAGCAGTTGGGCAAGCGCGGGGCCAGAGGTATCGACGATCAGCCGGGTTCCGGCATCGGCCGCGCGCCGGGCCAGATCGGCCGCGAAGGCGGCGGGAACGCCGGGCGGCTGGCTGCCGCTGAGCACGGCCAGCCCGCGCGAAGCAAGCTGCGCCGCGATGGCCTGCTGCATCGCGTCGCCCTGATCGCCGCGCCATTCCGGCCCGGGCATGGTGAAGCGGTATTGTGCCCCGTCCCCGGTATCGGTGACGGTCAGGTTCTGCCGGCTCTCCCCTTCAATCCGGTGCACCAGCAAGGCCACGCCCTCGGCCCGCAGCAAGCGTTTCAGCTTTGCCCCGGTCAGCCCGCCCAGCGCCGCCAGCGCCTGCGACTGGCCGCCCAGCAGCCGGATTGCCCGCGATACGTTGATGCCCCCGCCGCCGGGTTCGGCGACCGGTTGTCCGACCCTGATCTTGCCCCCCGGCGCGACGTTGGGCGCATCGACCGAGATGTCGAGCGCGGGATTGAGGGTGACGGTAAGAATGGCGGCCTGGGTATCGGTCATGGCAAGTGGTATCGGGACGCGGAAAACGGCCCCGACACCCTAGGCCCGGCGCAGCGGAAAGGCCAGTGCGCTGCGGCGCGGCGGCAGCGCGCTGGCCTTCGCGCTGTCAGCCGACGTGAATCAGCGTGGAAAACAGCTTCGGATCGATGCTTTCGGCGGCGAATGTCGGCCCCTCGGTCAGCACGCTGATCGCATCATGGCTGTGCAGGCTTTCCTGATGGCTGGCCACCACGCGGAAATCGCCGATGCGCGGGTCGCGCTGCAGCCCGGCGCAGAACAGCCGCGCGGCATCTTCCACGAAGATCGGATTGGCGGCGTTCAGTTCGGCGAATGCCTGTTCGTCCTCGCGCTTGACCATCACCTGCGTCTCGGTCGGCACGGCGGCGCGGCAGATCTCAATCAGGTCCTCGAACCAGAGCGTCATGCCCGGCAGCACCTCGACCAACACGCGCGCCACCGAACGCTGCGAATGCGGCGTTGCCAGTTGCCCGCGCCCGGCCCGCGCGTGCTCGCTCAATTCCAGCGAGCAGGGGCAGGTAGAGGAATAGACATAGTCCAGATGGATGAAGAAGCGCCGCTGCCCGGCCGTCTCCGCCAGTTCCAGCGCGATGTCGTAATATTGCCATCCGGCGAGGCCAGAGCGCAGGCTTTCCACCTTCATCGGAAAGGAAAATCGCATCTGGATACGGGCGTCAAGACTGTCCAGGTCGGCTTTGTAGTCGTCCAGCGCGGCCTCGATCACGCTGACACTGAACCGTTTTTCAGCATGCTGATAGAAGCTGCGCATGATCCGGCTCATGTTGATGCCCTTGGTTTCGGCATCCAGGCTGACCGTGCCCGTGACGCTGGCCTCAAGCGTCACATCGCCCGCGCCGGCCCCATCCGAAGCGCGGGTACGGAACCGCACCGGCAGACGGAAGTTGGAGATGCCGACATGCTGGATCGGCTTCCTGGCGCCGCGGATCAGGCTGGCGGGACCGTTCTGAAGGTCCGGCATGGTGCGCTTGTAGGCGACATCGGGCACGAAATCGGCCGGATAGTCGCGCCGGAAAACCGGATAAGCCGGGCTTTCCACCCCCGGCATCAACCCCATCACCGCCGGCTCCAGCGCCGCAATTTCGGCGTCGCTGGCACGCCCGGCCCAGCGGCGCAGCAGATCGAGCGCCGCTTCGGCCTCGGCACGGCCGGGTTCACGCTCTGCGATAGGGCGTTGGATATTCATGACAATCCCTCGTGGTGGCAGGTCATTGCGGCGTGCCGTGGCACCGGCTCTGAGATAGCCGCCCTTTTGCAGGTCTCAAGCCGTATACGGGTTCTGCCACCGTTCGGATCAGCCCTGACCGGCAGAACAGACCGCCGCGCCGGACCGTCGAAGACCGCTCAGACCGCCGCCAGCGCCGCCATCAGGTCGTCGCGCAGGTCGGCCACATCCTCCAGCCCCACGCTAAGGCGGATCAGCCCCGGGGTGATGCCCAGCGCGGCCTTCTGGTCATCGGGCAGGCGCTGATGGGTGGTGGTGGCGGGATGCGTGGCGATGGAGCGTGCATCGCCCAGATTGTTGGAGATCAGCACCACCCGCAGCGCGTTCATGAAGCGGAAGGCCGCTTCCTTTCCGCCGGCCAGATCGATGGCCAGCACCGTGCCCGGCCCGCCCATCTGCGCCTTCGCGATGGCGTGTTGCGGGTGGTCGGCCAGGCCCGGGAAGATCACCTGCCCTAGTTTCGGATGCCCCTGCAGCGCCTCGGCCAGCGCCTGCGCGCTTTCCGCCTGCGCGCGCACCCGCAGGTCCAGCGTGGTCAGCCCGTTCAGCAGCACCCAGGCGTTGAACGGGCTCATCGCCCCGCCGGTGTGTTTCATGTAGGGCTCAACCGTGCCACGGATATACTCGCGGCTGCCCATGATCACCCCACCCAGGCAGCGCCCCTGCCCGTCGATATGTTTGGTGGCCGAGTAGATGACCACATCCGCGCCCAGCGCCACCGCGCGGCTGAACACAGGCGTGGCGAAGACATTGTCCACCACCACCCGCGCGCCGGCTTCATGCGCCAGCGCGGCCACGGCGGGCAGGTCGATCACCTCCAGCGTGGGGTTCGACACCGATTCCAGGAACACCACCGAGGTTTGCGGGGTAATCGCCGCGCGCCAGGCGTCCAGATCGGTGCCATCGACAAAATCCACCCGAACGCCAAAGCGGGTCAGCACCTCTTCCAGCACATAGAGGCAGGAGCCGAACAGCGCCCGCGCCGCCACCACGTGATCGCCCGCGCGCAGCATCGCCATCAGCGCGCCCGATACGGCGGCCATGCCGCTGGCGGTGGCGAAGGCATCGTCGCAGCCCTCCAGCGCGGCGATGCGGGACTCGAAAGCCGCCACGGTGGGGTTGCCATAACGGGCGTAGATGAACTCGTCCGCGCCCGCCTTCAGGAAACGTGCCTCGGCGGCCTCGGCCGAGGGATAGACGAAGCCCTGGGTCAGCCAGATCGGCTCGGCGACCTCGGCATACTGGCTGCGGCGGGCGCCGGCGTGAACCGACAACGTGCGCGGCCGCCAACCGTCTTCCGGTGCGTTTGCCATCCTGCTCTCCTGCAGCGTTCCCCTTGCCGGCCCGTCAGCGGGCGCGCGCTGAGCGGCAGATAGGCCGCAGCGGCGTGAAAGGTCAATCCACACTGGCATCGACCTGCGACAGGCGCGGGGGATTCCCCGAAAACGTGCAGAAGCCGCCAAGGATTCGCCTGCTTTTGCCTTCATACGGGATGCGGGGATGGCAACCGGGAACGACAGGCATGGATGGTATCGCACCGGGCGGCATGCGCCCTGACGGATCTTCGCGCCTTCAGGCGCTGACGCTGGGCACGGCGCTTTGCGCGGGCATCGCGCTATGGCCCGCCCCGCCGGGGCCGGCACAGGCCGCTGACCTGCACCGGGGCGCCGTTTCCGCGCCCGCCGTTCTGCCTCCCGGCCCTCTGGCCGAGGCCGAGGCGGAGGCCCTGCGCGAGAGCCTGCGCGCCATGAGCGGCGAGGAACTGAGCCTCGCCTATGCCCGCATCCACGCCAGTTTCCGCGCGCTGCTGTCGCATCAGGATCTGAGCGCCGCACGCACTCTGGTGGATTTCGCCGCTGCCGCCGATGCCGAGCTGCACCGCCGCCGCATTGCCCGCCCAGAGGGCACCGAAAGCCCCCGCGCCATGCTGCTCCTGTTCGAACTGGTGCTGTAGTCGCTGCCCCTGCCGCCGCTCCTGCCCTTGCCTTTGACGGCTTACTGGCCCACCTTCTGGGCGCAAAGCCAAGGAGCACGGCATGACCCAACCCATCGACCTGTATTACTGGCCCACCCCGAACGGCTGGAAGGTAACCATCGCGCTGGAGGAGATGGGCCTGCCCTACACTGTCAAGCTGGTCAATATCGGCGCGGGCGAGCAGTTCGAGCCCGATTTCCTGAAGATCGCGCCCAACAACCGCATGCCTGCCATCGTCGATCCCGACGGCCCCGATGGCGCGCCGATCTCGGTCTTCGAATCCGGCGCGATACTGCAGTATCTGGCGCGCAAGACCGGCCAGTTCACCGGGCCCAGCGAGCGCGACCGCGTGGCCGTCGATCAGTGGCTGATGTGGCAGATGGGCGGCGTCGGGCCGATGGCCGGCCAGTGCCATCATTTCATCAGCTACGCGCCGAACATGGACCCGCCGCAGGACCTGCCCTACGCCAAGGACCGTTACCGGCGCGAGGTGGGGCGGCTTTACGGCGTGCTGGACCGGCAACTGGCCGGCAACCGCTATGTGGCGGGCGATTTCATGTCGATTGCCGATTTTGCCATCTGGCCCTGGGCGATCCTGTGGGAACGGCAGGAGCAGACCCTGGACGACAAGCCGCATATGAAACGCTGGCTGGACGAACTGGCCGAGCGCCCGGGTTTCGTGGCAGGCAAGGCGGTGGCGGCCGAAAGCCGACGCACGGCAGATGCGCGTATGGACCGCAAGGCACAGGAGATCCTGTTCGGGGTCAAGCCTGGCGGCTGAGCCGGGAAACACCCTGTAGGCCACTGAGGTCATTCGCCTATCCCGGCCAGGAAACCGGATTATCCACCACGTGTGGACAACGCCGGCCCGTGCCCTGCGGATTGGTTAATTTTTCTTGCGCGCTGCGTGAAACCATGTCGATCTACCTCGATACCGCCAGTTCGCGGTCTTGTTCGGGGTGCGCGTGGTCATGGAGTTTCTGGCGTTTTTTCTTGTCCTTGGGCTTGCCCTTGGCCTTGTCGGTTTCGGAAGTTCCAGCAGTGACGACGACAATAGCGGCGAAGAGCCAGGCCGCGAGATCATCGGGACCGATGGCGACGACACGCTGAGCGGCTCTGCTGGCGACGACACCTTGCGCGGCGGGGCAAGTGATGACCTGCTGCTGGGTCTGGAGGGCAACGACCTGCTGGAGGGGGAGGCCGGCAATGACACGCTCGATGGCGGCCCGGGCACCAATACGCTTCTGGGCGGAGAGGGCGATGACGTGCTGGTCATCCGCGATCCTTTCGGCGCGGGCAGCGTCTTCGACGGCGGGCCGGGCACCGACCGGCTGGATGCCAGCGAATTCGACCGCCGCCTGTCGCTGGAAATCGGCGCGGACGAGGGCCGGATCAGCTATGACGTGGAAAACCCCGACGAGCCCACGGATTTCGACGAGATAAGCAGCATCATCCGCGATATCGAGATCTTCGACCTGCCCGACGCGCCCGACAATCTCGTGCGGTTCCAGCCCAATGCAGGGCCGGTCGTGATCAATGGCGGCGACGCGGGCAACGACTTTGTCGACATCGCCGCGGCCCATACGCTGACCGGCGGCGAGGGGGACGACCTGTTCGCGCTGGCCGATGTCGTCCCCGGCCTGCTGATCGACGGGGGCGGCGGATCGAACCTGCTTGATGGCGACCTGCCAGATGGCTTCAACCTGCGTTTCGACACCGATGGCTCGGTTCAGGTGACGCGCTTCATCTTCAACCAGGGCCAGGTGGCGATTGCGCAGATCGACAATGTGGACCGGTTTTCCCTGTTCGCCGAGGGCTCGCAGATCGATGCCGGTGTCGCAGGCAATGACCTGCAGATCGAACTGCGCGGCGGATCGGAAAACACGATCATCGGGGGCTCTGGTGACGATGTGCTGGTCGGCAGCGGTCTTCTGTTCGGCGGGGCGGGCGATGACACCATCAACGGCTCCGGCGAGTTGCTGGGCGGGGCTGGGGACGACCTGATCACCGGCTGGGGATTGCTGGCGGGCGGCGCGGGCGATGATGAGCTGATCACCGGCATGGTGCTGGGACAGGAACAGCCCGGCTCGGTGCTGACCGGCGGTCCAGGCGCCGATCTGTTCGATGTGCGGCTGACCTATCTGTCCGGCGCCGGCGTTGGCCCGACCGACACGATCCGGATCACCGATTTCGGCGAGGGTGACCGTCTTGAACTGACGATCAATTATGACTCGCAAGAGGGTTTCCCCTCCGACCCGCCGGACCTGGATTTTGTGCCGGATGACCAGACCGACACCCTGCTTGTGCAGTTGAACGGTGAGACGGTGATGGTGATGGACGGCATCGATGCCTTGCCGGAAGAGGCCCTGACCGTTCGCTTCGTGCCCTTCGACATCGAGAATAACGGGGTGCCCGGCTTCAACAGACCGCTGTTCTGACCGGTCTGCGGGGCGCGTAGACACCCCGCGCCCCGGGCCGCCGTTCAGATCGCCGCTTTCCGCATCTCGTCCAGGTAGATTTCCCGCAGCCGCGCCACCACCGGCCCCGGCGCCCCGCTGCCCAGCGCAACGCCGTCGATCTGCACCACCGGCATCACGAAGGTGCTGGCCGAAGTGACGAAGGCCTCGTCCGCCGCCTGCGCCTCGGCCACGGTGAAGGGGCGCTGCTCTACCTCCATCTGCGCCTCCTGCGCGCAACGCAGGACCGCGGCGCGGGTGATCCCGTGCAGGATGGCATTGGAAAGCTGGCGGGTGATGATCTTGTTGCCCTTGACGATATAGGCGTTGTTCGAGGTGCCCTCGGTCACCACGCCGTCTTCCACCATCCACGCATCGTCGGCACCGGCCTTCTTCGCCATCATCTTGCCCCAGGACGGGAACAGCAGCTGCGTGGTCTTGATGTCCCGCCGTGCCCAGCGCTGGTCGTCGATGGTGATGACCTTCATGCCGGTCTTCGCGGCCGGGTTGTCGGCAAGGTTGGGCTTCGACTGAGTGAACAGCACCACGGTTGGCGGGCAGGTCTCCGGATCCGGCCAGACGAAATCCCGGTCGCCCGGCGCGCCACGGGTGACCTGCAGGTAGATCATCCCCTCGTCGATCCCGTTCTTCGCCACCAGATTGCGATGGATTTCCAGCCAGGCGTCCCGGTCATGGGGGTTGACCATCTCCAACTCGTCGCAGGACCGCTGCAGCCGCGCGACATGGCCGTCGAAATCGATCAGCTTGCCGCCCAGCACGCTGGTCACCTCATAGACCCCGTCGC
>SKNG01000346.1 GCA_007120685.1 Paracoccaceae bacterium
CGCGCGGCCGGCACGCTTTCGGGCGGCGAGAGCCAGCGGATCCGGCTGGCCAGCCAGATCGGCTCCGGGCTGACCGGGGTGCTTTATGTGCTGGACGAGCCCTCGATTGGCTTGCACCAGCGCGACAATGACCGGCTGCTAACGACGCTGCGCAACCTGCGCGATCAGGGCAATACGGTGATCGTGGTCGAACATGACGAGGATGCGATCCGCACCGCCGACTATGTGCTGGATATCGGCCCCGGCGCGGGCGTCCATGGCGGGCGGATCGTGGCGCAGGGCGCGCCGGAAGAGATTGCCGCCGATCCGGCCAGCCTTACGGGTCAGTATCTGTCCGGCACCCGCTCGATCCCGGTGCCGGCGGTGCGGCGGCCGGGCAATGGCAAGGCGGTGAGCGTGGTCAAGGCCACGGGCAACAACCTGCAGGGGGTCACGGTCGATTTTCCGCTGGGGAAATTCGTTTGCGTGACCGGGGTTTCGGGTGGGGGCAAATCGACCCTGACCATCGAGACGCTGTTCAAGGCGGCCTCGATGCGGCTGAACGGCGCCCGCCAGACCCCCGCGCCCTGCGAGACGATCAAGGGCTTGCAGCATCTGGACAAGGTGATCGATATCGACCAGCGCCCCATCGGCCGCACGCCGCGGTCGAACCCGGCGACCTATACCGGCGCCTTCGGGCCGATCCGCGACTGGTTCGCCGGACTGCCGGAATCGAAGGCGCGGGGCTACAAGCCGGGGCGCTTCAGCTTCAACGTCAAGGGCGGGCGCTGCGAGGCCTGTCAGGGCGACGGTGTGCTGAAGATCGAGATGAATTTCCTGCCCGATGTCTATGTCACCTGCGAGACCTGCAAGGGCAAGCGCTACAACCGCGAGACGCTGGAAATCCTGTTCAAGGGCAAGAGCATATCGGATGTTCTTGAGATGACGGTTGAAGAGGCGCAGGGCTTCTTCGCCGCCGTGCCGGCGATCCGCGAGAAGATGGATGCGCTGATGCGGGTGGGCCTGGGCTATATCAAGGTGGGCCAGCAGGCGACGACGCTTTCGGGCGGCGAGGCGCAGCGGGTGAAGCTGTCGAAAGAGCTGTCGCGGCGGTCTACGGGGCGGACGCTCTATATTCTGGACGAGCCGACGACGGGGCTGCATTTCGAAGATGTGAAGAAGCTCTTGGAAGTGCTTCACGAACTGGTCGAGCAGGGCAATTCGGTGGTGGTGATCGAGCACAATCTGGATGTGATCAAGACCGCCGACTGGATCATCGATATCGGCCCGGAAGGGGGCAACGGCGGCGGGCGGATCGTGGCCGAGGGCACGCCCGAGGATGTGGCGCAGGTGGCTGAGAGCCACACCGGGCGCTATCTGGCGCCGCTGCTGGCGCGGCGACAGGCGGCGGAGTAAGGCGGGCAGTTCCGGTGGCGGGGGTGCCGCCTCGGGGGGCATCGAGCCCCCGCTCGGCGGCGCCGACCCGTTCTGGGCCGGCCGGCCCGGCCTCAGCCCGTCGCGGTTGGTGTGGGCGTGGTGCTGACCGTGCCAGCCGGTTCCAGGCTGGTCTTCGACCGCGCCGCCTGATCCGTTCTTGAGCTTGATGCCGGCAGCACCAGCCGCGCACAGAGCCCGCTCAGCCCCGGCGTTGCTCCGTCGGTGAGTTCCAGCCGTCCGCCGTGGCTGCGCATCGCATCGGCGGCGATGGCGAGCCCCAGTCCGACGCCGCCCATGTCCTGCCCGCTGGCCCCGCGCCCGGCGCCGCGCGCCTTGTCCAGCCGTACGAAGGGGCGCATGGCGGCGGCGCGGTCATCGACGGCAATGCCCGGGCCGTCGTCCTCGACCTCGACCGCTGGTCCATCGGTCGGCGTCGCGGGCAGCAGGCGCAGTTCCGCGCGCCGTCCGTAGCGCAGCGCGTTGTCGATCAGATTGTCCAGCGCGCGGCCGAAGAGATGCGGCCGCAAGGGCACCGGCAGGGGCCCGGGCGGAGCGTCCGGGGACAGGGTCACCGCCTGCCCGCCGCGCGCCGCGCGTTCAACGCTATGGCGCAGCAGCGCCGCCAGATCGGCTGTCTGCATCGGCTCCTCCGCCTCGGCGCGGGCGAAATCCAGCAACCGGTCGATCAGCGCCTCCATCTGCGCCACATCCTGCAGCATTGCCGCCGCCTCGGGCTCGCCTTCCAGCATCGAGAGCGCCAGGCGCAGCCGGGTCAACGGCGTGCGCAGGTCATGGCTGACGCCGGACAACAGCAGGGTACGCTGCTCGATATGCTGTTCGATCCGCTCGCGCATTTCCAGAAACGCATGCCCCGCCGCGCGAAGTTCGCGCGCGCCCGAGGGCCGGTAGGGCAGGCTCTGTCCCAGCCCGAAGGCTTCGGCCGCCGCGGCCAGCCGCAGGATCGGGCGGACCTGGTTCTTAAGGAAGACAAAGCCGATGGCCCCGAAAAGCACCCCGGCCAGCAGCACCACCACCAGCAGTTGATGCGGGTTGCGCGGGGCCACCATGTTGCTGCGCAGCGTCAGCGAGAGCGGTCCATGGCGGCTTTCCAGCCAAAGCGTCACCTCGCCATTGGCCAGTTCCAGGCCCTGCAGCCCGGCGATGGTGCGCTCTGCCTGCTCCACCAGCACCCGGTCGGAGAGCGACAGCAGGCCGGGTTGTGCCTCGGTGCGCGGCGGCGTGTCGCCGGGCGCGTGCAGCGTGATGCGCAGGTTGAAGGCCTGGCCCAGTGCCGCCGCCTGCGCTGCCGCCGTCTCGGTATCCGGCGCCTGGTTGACCGTTTCCAGCACATGCGCCACGGTGCGCGCGAAGATCCCGGTCATCTGCCGGGTCACCCCTTCGTAATGGCGCTGCACCACGGCGTAGGAGGCGATCAGCAGGATGCAGACCAGCGGCACCAGCAGGATCAGCGCGGCCCGCCCGTAGAAGCCGCGCGGCAGAAAGCGTTTGAGAAGGCGATCCGGCATGTGCATAGCTTACGGCTGATGCAGATGATTGACGAGGCCCCCCGTGCGCGAGGATGACAGCGGCTTTCCCCCCGGCCCCGGGATCCCGGCGCGTCTGGCGCCGGGTATCCGGCTGGTGCTGGCACCCAACCCCTCGCCGATGACCGAGCGGGGCACCAATACCTGGCTGTTGGGCGAGGGGCGGGTGACGGTGCTGGACCCGGGGCCGGATCTGCCGGCGCATCTGGCGGCGATCATGGCCGCGCTGGCGCCGGGAGAGCGGATAGAGCGGATTGTCGTCAGCCACAGCCATGTCGATCATTCCCCGGCCGCCCGCCCGCTGGCTCAGGCCACCGCCGCGCCGGTGCTGGCTTTCGGCGACGCCCGGGCCGGGCGTTCGGCGCGGATGCAGCGGCTGGGCGGGCTGGGGCTGGACGGCGGCGAGGGGGTGGACCGCGATTTCCGCCCCCATGAGCGGCTTGCGGATGGCGATGCGCTGGATATCGGTGGCACGCTGCTGCAGGTGCTTCACACGCCGGGCCATCTGGGCAATCACCTGAGCTTTCTGTGGGGCAAGGCGCTGTTTTCCGGCGATACGGTGATGGGCTGGGCACCCAGCCTGGTGTCGCCGCCGGATGGCGATCTGACCGATTTCATGCGCAGCCTGGACCGGCTGGAGGCGCTGGGCGACACACGGCTCTACCCCGGCCATGGCGCGCCGGTGGCGGATGGGCCTGGGCGGATCCGCGCGTTGCGGGCACATCGGCTGGGGCGCGAGGCCGCGATCCGCGCCGCCATAGCGGATGGCGCGCGCGATGCCGAGGCCGTGATGGCGCAGGTTTATACCGACGTGCCACAGGCGTTACTGCCGGGTGCCTTGCGCAATGTGTTGGCGCATCTGATCGATCTGGAGGCGCGTGATCTGGTCGCCTTCGACGGTCTGCCGGGGCCACGGACGCCGCTGGCCGGGCGGGGCTGAGCATTTCGGCAAGATTATCCCGTCGAAGGTGCCTTCTCGCACTGGACAAGGCGGAAGCACAGTTGCTATATCGCCCGCGTGTTCCGGCGTAGCTCAGCGGTAGAGCAGTTGACTGTTAATCAATTGGTCGTAGGTTCGATCCCTACCGCCGGAGCCAAAAAATAAAAATATGTCAGTTGGTTATTGGTAGTGACCCGAAGGGCGTCCCTCCTGCCGTGTGGACGGGTAACAGGTCGCCTCAACTTAAGCATGATTCACGGAGCGCATGTTGCACGGCTGCGCCACCGATGACTTTGTCATGATCGTTCAAGAAAAAAGCTGTCAAGAACTGCCGCTGTGCGTTACGTTTCGAAAAAACAGAGCAAGTGGGAGTGCGAGCATGACACGACAAGACCAGGAAGCGCTCGAGTTCTTGATCGAGAAAGCTAAGAAAATCAACATGACAGCCGATCAAGTGGTAGCGCAGCGCCACAGCTTCGCCTACGGAAACAGCGCGTTCGAGAACTCAGCCATCACTCGGAAAATTGTAAAAGAAGAAGCGGAAAAGCTAGGTCTGTGATCGACCTATGAGTGATAAAGACCGGGTCAGACACAGCGAAGCGGAAGACGCGGAAATCGTGTCTGGCGATGCAGCGACCGCACATCGCGAGGCTGCGAATGCTGTCAGCCGACATTCCCCAAGTGGCATGCCGACTGACGTGAAGATCGCCTGAATCAGCCCGCTGGGCAAGCATTTTCCGTCCTGAACGGCGTTGTTGGGCGCGCAAGGCGCTGGAGCAGGGCAGA
>SKNG01000069.1 GCA_007120685.1 Paracoccaceae bacterium
CATCGAAGACGAACTGACGCCCGACATCATCGCCTGACCCGCCCCACCCGCGCCCGTTGCGCCCGGCCCCCGCGCGGCTATAGTGCGCGCCGGGTCTGGTGGAGGGCGCGATGGGCGCGACAACAGGTGGTGTGCAGGTCAGTATCATCATGGGCAGCCAGTCGGACTGGCCGACACTGCGTGAAGCCGCAGCGGTTCTGGACGAATTGGGCGTGGCGCATGAGGCGCGCATCGTTTCGGCCCATCGCACGCCGGACCGGCTGTGGGATTACGGCCGTGGGGCGGTGGAACGCGGGTTGCGCGTCATCATCGCCGGCGCTGGCGGGGCGGCGCATCTGCCGGGCATGGTGGCCTCAAAGACGCGCCTGCCGGTGATCGGCGTGCCGGTGCAGACCCGCGCGCTGGGGGGTGTGGACAGCCTCTATTCCATCGTTCAGATGCCGCGCGGCTATCCGGTCGGCACCATGGCCATCGGTGCGGCCGGCGCGGCGAATGCCGGGCTGATGGCGGCGCAGATCCTGGCCCTGGGCGATCCGGCGCTGGCCGCGCGGCTGGAGCAATGGCGCGCCGATCTGACCGCCTCCATCCCCGAGGTGCCGCGCGATGAGTGAGCCATTGGCGCCGGGGGCGGTGATCGGCATTCTGGGCGGCGGGCAGCTGGGCCGTATGCTGTCGGTCGCGGCCAGCCGGCTGGGCTTTCGCTGCCACATCTATGACCCCGCGCCGGAACCGCCGGCGGGCCATGTCGCCTGGGCCGTGACGACGGCGGCCTGGGAGGATGCGGCGGCGCTGGAGCGCTTCGCGGCCTCGGTCGATGTGGTGACCTATGAGTTCGAGAACATCCCCGCGGCCTCGCTGGACCTGTTGGAAGCGCGCTTGCCGGTGCGGCCAGGCCGCCGCGCGCTGACAGTCAGTCAGGACCGGGTAACGGAAAAGGACTTCCTGTCCGGTCTGGGGCTGACGGTGGCGCCCTATCGGGCGGTGGACGATGCGGTTGATCTGGAAACCGCGCTGGCCGAGATCGGCGCGCCTGCGATTTTGAAGACCCGGCGGCTGGGCTATGATGGCAAAGGGCAGGCGCGGATCATGGCCGCCGATCAGGCCGGGGCGGCGCTGGCGGCGATGGGCGGCGCGCCGTCGGTGCTGGAGGGGTTCGTGCCCTTTGAGCGCGAGGTCTCGGTGATCGCCGCGCGAGGGCTTTCCGGCGCGGTGGTCTGCTACGACCCGGGCGAGAATGTGCACGAGGCCGGGATTCTGCGCCGCACCACGGTACCGGCCGTGCTGGGGCCGGGACAGCAGGCCGAGGCGGCGCTGATTGCGGGCCGCATCCTGAACGCGCTGGATTATGTCGGCGTGATGGGGGTGGAGCTGTTCGTCGCGCCGCAGGGACTGGTGGTGAACGAGATCGCGCCGAGGGTGCATAATTCCGGCCACTGGACGCAGGCGGGCTGCGCGGTCGATCAGTTCGAGCAGCATGTCCGCGCGGTGGCAGGCTGGCCGCTGGGTGACGGGCAGCGGCATGCGGATGTGGTGATGGAGAACCTGATCGGCGACGACGTCGCGCGGGTGCCGGCGCTGGCGCAGGAGGGGGATGTGCAGATCCACCTCTATGGCAAGGCCGAGGCGCGGGCGGGGCGCAAGATGGGGCATCTCAACCGTATTGCGCGCGGGTGAGCAGGCAGGGGGGCGCTGCCCCCCTCTTGGCCTGCGGCCAATTCACCCCCCGGGATATTTGAAGAGCAAAGACAGGCGGTGGGTTTCCTGTAATTCACAGATCCTCGAAATTGCCGGATCGGCCGTGGCCGGCGGCGAAGCGGGCGGCGCCCCTGATGCCTTCCTCCAGCGCGGCGCGCACGCTGTGCCATTCGCGCCGCAGCCGGTCCGCAAGCATATCCGGCGGCATCCGGGCCGACAGATGATCGGCGCGCATGCAGGCCTGCGGAAAGCGTGTCAGGGTATCGGCCAGGCTGAGCGCGGCGGGCAGGGCCTGGCCCCGGGCGACCACGCGGTCGGCCAGACCGATGGCCTGTGCCTCGCCCGCGTCGACCGGGCGGCCGGTCAGGATCAGATCATTGGCGCGCCCCTGGCCCACGGTCATGGGCAGGCGGAACGTCCCGCCGTCGATCAGTGGCACGCCCCAGCGGCGGCAGAAGATGCCGAATTGCGCCCCTTCGGCCATCACCCGCATATCGGCCCAGAGCGCCAGTTCGCTGCCGCCCGCCACCGCTGGCCCTTCGATCGCGGCGATCACCGGCTTTTTCAGCATCAGCCGCGCCGGGCCCATGGGCGAGGGTAGCGGCTGACCCATCGGGTCGGTCCAGCCGGGCGGGATATCCAGGCCCGTGATCCATTCGCCCCCCGCCCCGGTTGCGGCCGCCTTCAGGTCGAAGCCCGCGCAGAAGGCGCCCTCCGCGCCGGTCAGCACGGCGACATCGACCTCCGGATTGGCCTGAAACTCCAGCATCGCGTTGAACAGCGCCCGGGCAAGATCTGGGTTGACGGCGTTTCGCGCCTCGGGGCGGTCCAGGGTGACCACGCGGATGCGGTCATGTGTCTCTATGCGGATCATGTCAGATCTCCTCTACATCCAGTACGCCTTCGACCGCGCGCAGCCGGGCGCGGATGGCGGGTGTGGCGGGCAGTTTCTCGCCCGCGTCGATCTCGATCTCGCCGCCTGTGGCGAGATCCGGCAGGCAGATCATCAGGGGCCCCAGTGCGCGCCCAGGCCCCTCGCGCGCTTCGGCCACCGCCGCGCCCAGGGCCGCCACCGCCTGCGCATCGGCCAGCCGCACGCGCAGCCCGTTGGCGCCCGCGTCAGCCACCACCACATCGACCGGCTGCACCCCGCGCGCCAGCAATTTCAGCGTGTCGGCTTCCATCGTCGCCTCGACCGTCAGCACAACGGCGGCGCCGGGTTCCAGATGCTGGCGGGTGGCTTCCAGCACGTCCGAGAACACCGTGACCTCATAAAGCCCTGTCGGATCTGAAAGTTGCACGAAGGCGAAGCGGTTGCCGCGGGCCGATTTCCGTTCCTGCCGGGCCGAGACGGAGCCAGCAAGCTTTGCCACCAGCGGGCCGGCCTGCGCCTTGCGTTCAACCTCTGCCAGGGTCAGCACCTGCTTGCGCTTCAACGCCCGGGCATAGTCGTCCAGCGGGTGGCCTGACAGGTAGAAGCCCACCGCCTGATGCTCTGCCGCCAGCCGTTCCATCGGCAACCAGTCGGCGCCGCGCGAAAGCCGGGGCGGCGGCAGATCCTCGCCCCCCGCGCCGAAGAGCGAAGACTGTCCCGATGACGCCTGTTCCTGCACGGCTGCAGACCAAGCCACCAGCGCATCCAGCGCGTCGAACACGCGGCGGCGGCTGGGGTCCAGCGCATCAAAGGCCCCGGCGCGGGCGAGCATCTCCAGCGGGCGCTTGCCGATGCGTTTCAGGTCGACCCGGCGGGCGAGGTCGAAAAGATCGGCAAAGGGCTGATCGCCTCGCGCCGTGGTGATCAGCTTCATCGCCTCCACACCCACATTCTTCAGCGCGCCCAGCGCATAGACCAGCGCGCCATCCGCGACGCTGAACATGGCCTGCGAGCGGTTGACGCAAGGCGCGACAACCGGGATGCCCAGCCGGTCGACCTCTCGCTTGTAGACGTTCAGCTTGTCGGTCAGGTGGATATCGCAATTCATCACCGCGGCCATGAATTCGACCGGGTAATTCGCCTTCAGCCAGGCCGTCTGATAGCTGACCACCGCATAGGCGGCGGCGTGGGACTTGTTGAAGCCGTAATTGGCGAATTTCTCCAAGAGGTCGAAAACCTCGCCCGCCTTCTTCTCGTCCACCCCGTTGGCCAGCGCGCCCTTGATGAATTTCGGCCGCTCCTTGGCCATCTCCTCGGCAATCTTCTTGCCCATGGCGCGGCGCAGCAGGTCCGCCTGGCCCAACGAATAGCCGGCCATGACCTGGGCAATCTCCATCACCTGTTCCTGATAGACGATGATGCCCTGCGTCTCCTTCAGGATATGGTCGATGGAGGGGTGGATGGATTCCAGGTCGCGCTGGCCGTTCTTGACCTCGCAATAGGCGGGGATGTTCTCCATCGGGCCGGGGCGGTAGAGCGCCACCAGCGCCACGATATCCTCGATACAGGTGGGCTTCATGCGCCGCAGCGCGTCCATCATGCCGGAGCTTTCAACCTGGAACACGGCCACGGTGCGGGCGCTGGCGTAAAGCTGGTAAGTCTTTTCGTCATCCAGCGGGATGCGGTCGATATCCAGATCGACGCCGCGCAGGCGCAACAGATCGATGGCGTTCTGGATCACCGTAAGGGTCTTCAGGCCCAGAAAGTCGAACTTGACCAGCCCCGCAGCCTCGACCCATTTCATGTTGAATTGCGTTGCAGGCATGTCCGAGCGCGGGTCGCGGTAAAGCGGCACCAGTTCGTCCAGCGGCCGGTCGCCGATCACTACACCGGCGGCGTGGGTGGAGGCGTTGCGCAACAGGCCTTCGATCTTGGCGGCATAGTCCAGCAGCCGGCCCACGACCTCTTCGCGCGCCGCCTCGCGCAGGCGCGGCTCATCGGCCAGCGCCTTGGTGACGGAGACCGGTTTCACCCCCTCCACCGGGATCATCTTCGACAGCCGGTCGACCTGGCCATAGGGCAGTTGCAGCACGCGGCCCACATCGCGCACCGC
>SKNG01000092.1 GCA_007120685.1 Paracoccaceae bacterium
TCATGGGCATCCTTTCGCGCAGGCCGGGCGCTTGGGTCCGGGGCACGGCCCAGATAGCGCAAGCCCGGCGCCGGGAAAAGGGGCACGGACAAGGCGACGACGCAGCGGCAGGCTTGACCGGCGCAATCGCCCGGACGACGCTGCACGGGCAGGGGGGACCAGACCATGACCCATATCGCCTTTGATGCCGATGCCTTTCGCGCCTTCCGGGCCATTGCGCGCGACGGGCCGATCCAGATGCTGAACCTGGTGCGGCTGCATGCCAAGGCGAAGGGCCCTGATGGCGAGCCGGTCAGCGGCGCGCAGGCCTACGCCACCTATGGGGCGCTGAGCGCGCCGGTGCTGGCGCGGGTCGGCGGGTGGATCGTCTGGCGCGGGCGAATGGAGATGGGGCTGATCGCGCCTGCGGGTGAGGCCTGGGACATCGCCTTCATCGCCGAATACCCCTCGGCCGAGGCCTTTGCAGCGATGCTGAAGGATCCCGACTATCGGGTGGCCATGGCCTGGCGGCAGGCGGCGGTGGCCGACAGCCGGCTGATCCGGTTTGAACCGCTGGATGCCGGCGGGGCCTTCGCGGAAGGGGCCTGAGCGCAAGGCAACTGGACAGTCCGCCCCGGCCTGCGCCATGATGCGCATGCGGCCTGACCGGGGCCGGTGATCTTGGGGATATGGATGCGCAAGTTCCTTGTCGTGCTCGACGATAGTCGCGAATGCCTGAACGCGATCCGCTACGCCGCGCTGCGCGCCGCGCATACCGGCGGCGGGGTAACTATCCTGTCGATCATCGAGCCCGATGAGCACCAGCACTGGATCGGCGTCGCCGATCTGATGCGCGCCGAGGCGCAAGAGCGGATCGAGGCGCATTTCGAGGTCTTCGCCAAATGGATGCGCGACCGGCAGAAGATCGAACCGGAACTGGTGATCCGCGAGGGCGAGCCGGTCGAGCAGATTCTGGCGCAACTGGCCGACGACCCGGAAATCGGCGTGCTGGTGCTGGGCGCGGGCAGCGACCGGTCAGGACCGGGCCCGCTGGTGACGCAACTGTCGCGCAACGCGGGCACGCTGCCGGTGCCGATCACCATCGTGCCGGTGGAACTGTCCAAGGAACGGATGGAAGCCATCGCCTGACACCGGGGCGGGCGGGGAAACGGGCTTTCGAAGGCCCGCAGGAAGCGCGTTCGAACGCGCTTTCCCCGCCCGTTGGCAAGCGTTCGCGGCTCGTTTCGGCGCGGGGTCTATTCGCCCGCCGCCAATGTCTCGAACCGCAGGCCCCGGGCACTGCCCTGCGGGAAGCCTTCCCAATGGCTGTGATCCTCGCCGAACGTGCCTTCATTCTCGTCCCAGACGCCTTCATGGGCAATCTCGACCAGATCAAGAAAGGCCGCCGCCTCGGCATTACCGTTCAGATGCAGGTCAAGAAAGGCCGCCACGAAATGCTGCGCGATGTTGTTCATGCGCGCCGTGTCCCAGACCGGATCGGCGTAATGGGCGAAGGGCGCCCAGCCCAGGCTCTCCGACACCGCCCAGCTTTCGGCCGGCGCGGGGATGGGGGCGGCGGCATTGTGGCCGGCGTTCATGAAGGTCAGCAGGTGGCGCGTGGTGCCGGTTGCGCCCTCGAAAATCGCGCGCATCGGCGCGTAGCCCGAAATCCCGTCCTGATCGCCGGCCATGATCAGCGCCGGCACGCGCAGCCCGACCAGCCATCGCCATCCCAGAAGCCGGCATTCATCCCCCAGGGGCCGATGGCGACCACCGCGCGCAGGCGTTCGTCGATCAGCGCCTCATGGCTGTCGGACCCGGCAAGATGCCCGGCCAGCAGCCCCTGCACCGGCGCGAACGGCAGATCCAGCGCATCCTCGGTCACGCCCGCCCCGCCGAAGATCAGCGCGCCATAGCCGCCCATGGAATAGCCCACCACCGCCGCGCGGTCGGCATCGACCAGCCCGGCCATGTCCGGGTCGCTGGCCATGGCCTCGATCACCTGGGCCTGATCCAGCGGGCGGTTGTAGAGGGTCGAGCCAAAGGTGGACTGGTCGCTGTAGGTGCTGTCGGTGTGATCCGGCGCCACCACGGCAAACCCGCGCGAGGCCAGCGCCTCGGCCAGATGGGACATCAGGAATCGGTTGCCTGGATAGCCATGGCTGATCACGACCAGCGGGAACGGCCCTTCACCTGACGCTTCGGCATCGCGCGCGGCGCTGCCGTGCAGGGTGGTGGCGGTGACACCGTCGCGCAGGACCGTCTGATAGGCGGTGCCGGGCGCGGTGCCGGGCGCTGCCGGATACCAGAATTCGGCGGTGAGCGTGCGCGCGCTGCGGGTGATTTCGTCTTCCGAGGCCAGAACGTCGACGCGGCCCTCCTCGCTCAGCGTGATCGTGCGCACACCCACGCCATGCGCGCCCGGGCCGGCCAGCGCCGGGGCATCGGGGCGCAAAGTGTCGACGCGGTTCTCGGCCAGCGCGGTGCCGGCGGTGCAGGTAATGGCGAGGGCCATGGCGAAAGCGGATTTCATGCAGTTTCCTCCCGTTTTGGTGTCCCCGGCATGATATGGCCCGGCGGTGCCGCGTGGCGAGGGGCAATTGCGCCGAACCGGGCGACGGCTTATGCGGGCCGGAATGCCGCACCATGAACCCGGAGGATCCCGCGATGCAACCCGATGACCGCCTGATCGTGGCGCTGGATGTGCCCGACGCCCTGTCCGGGCTGAAGCTGGCCGAGACGCTGGGCGATGCGGTGGGGTTCTACAAGATCGGGTTGGGGATGCTGACCGGCGGCGGGCTGGCGTTGGCGCGGGAGCTGAAGGACGATCACGGCAAGCGGGTGTTTCTGGACCTGAAGCTTTTCGACATCGGCGCCACGATCCAGGCGGCGGTGCGGGGGCTGGCACGGTTCGATCTGGATTTCCTGACCGTGCAGGGCGACCCGCATGTGGTGCGCGCGGCGCGCGAGGGGGCGGGGAGTTCGGGGTTGAAGATCCTGGCGGTGACGGTGCTGACCTCGCTGGACCGGGATGATCTGGACGCGGCGCTGATGGTGCCGGGTGCGGTGGGCGATCTGGTGGTGGCGCGCGCAGCGCGGGCTTTCGATGCGGGCGCCGACGGGGTGATCGCCAGCCCATGGGAGGCCGCTGCGATCCGGGCGCTGCCACAGGCGGCGGGGCGGCTGATCGTCACGCCGGGGGTGCGGCCCTCGGGCGCGGCGGCGGGCGATCAGAAGCGGGTGGCGACACCGGCCGCGGCGGTGGCGGCCGGGGCCGATCATGTGGTGATCGGTCGGCCGATCTGGCAGGCCACCGACCCGCGCGCGGCGGCGCGGGCGGTGCTGAGCGAACTGGCCACGGCCTGAGTGGCCGGCGTGGCAGGGGGGCGCGAATCCTGGATCGGCGGGGAGGCATGGGTGGGGCTGGCGCGGGAAACCCCGGAGGACTGGTGGGAGGTCGAGGCGCTTTACGACCTGTGTTTCGCACCGGGGCGCGAGGCGCTGTCTTCCTACCGGCTGCGCGACGGAGTGGCGCCCGTGGCGGCGCTCTGCCTTTGCCTGCGCGACGAAACCGAGGCGCTGATCGGCGCCATTCGGCACTGGCCGGTGCGGGTGGGGCGCGGCCGGGCGCCGGCGCTTCTATTGGGACCGGTGGCAGTGCATCCGACGCGGCAGGGCGAAGGGCTGGCCGGGCTTCTGATCCATGAGACGCTGGGACAGGCGCGGGCAGAAGGCTGGGAGCGGGTGTTGCTGGTCGGCGACGCGCCCTATTACGGGCGCTTCGGGTTCGCCCGCCTGCCTGGCGTTGGCATGCCCCCGCCCACCAATCCCGAGCGCGTGCTGGGGGTGGAACTGGTGCCCGGCGCCTGGCAGGGGGTTACCGGCGAAATCGAACGCTGGATGGCTGAAAGTTGAAAAAGTGAACGTTGCGGCGATGACTGTGATTGTCCGAAACGGTCAGGAATTAGGCCGTTGGGACAGGTGCTGGTGCTGGCAAATGTCTGACATATTCGGACAGGACCGGGCGCAGCGCCTCGGTGCCACGGCGCTGGGCAGTGGCCAGAACCTCGGCTGCCTCATCCAGATCCGCACGTCTTATCAGCTCTTTGACCGGTCCAATTGAGGCGGGTCGCATCGACAGGGTGCGCAATCCGATGGCGGCAAGGGTGAGGGCCTCCAGCGGGCGGCCTGCGTCCTCTCCGCAGAAGGAAACCGGTGTGCCGGCCTCGGCGCAACTGGTCATGATCTGGGACAGGAAGCGCAGGAAACTGAAAGAAAGCGTGTCGTAGCGACGCCGCACCAGCTCGTTCTCTCGGTCGGCCGCGAAGAAGAACTGCTTCAGGTCGTTGCCACCGATGGACAGGAAATCCACCCGTTCGAAAAAGGCCGGCGGGGCGAAGGCCAGGCTTGTGGTTTCCAGCATGGCGCCGATTTCCAGCGTCTCTGGCAGGGCGTGGCCCAGCCGCCCCTCGCGTTCGATCTCGCGCAGCAGGATGGCGCGGGCGGTCTCGAACTCGCTCATCTCGCTGACCAGCGGGAACATCACCGTCAGGGGCCGGCCATTGGCAGCGCGGATCAGCGCCTGCAGCTGCATGCGCAGCACACCCGGCTTGTCCAGCCCCACCCGCAACGCCCGCCAGCCCATCGCCGGGTTCGGCTCGTCGGGCCGTTTCATGTAGGGCATGACCTTGTCCGA
>SKNG01000328.1 GCA_007120685.1 Paracoccaceae bacterium
CATCGGCCATCGCCACCCAGCATTCGATGGCGCGCTGCCCGTCGGCGGCGGTCATCCCGGTCAGGAAAAGCACCGCGCCGGGGCGCACCATCAGCGTGCGCTCGGCAGTCATGGCAAACCAATGCGCGCGATTGGCCGAACGCAGGGCGTCGGCGTCATCGCGGCCCAGGTCCGCGCGCGCGGGTGTGATCGGCTCGAAGGCATCGGCCAGGCGCATGGTGATATCGGCCCTGATCTCGGGGCCGGCGCGCTGCCATCCGGCGGCTTCCAGCGCGTCGCGATAGCGGGCGGGGTCGAAATGGCCATCAAGACAAGCCTGCACCGGCCCGATGGGCAACGCCAGCCCCTCTGCCGCCGCGGGTGCGGGCATCGCCGCAGTGAACGCAAAGGCAAAGGCCGCGGCTGCAGGCAGGGTCGACCGGCGCATCTTTCCTTTCCTCTTTCGGCCCGGCCTGCGCCGGGTCGGTGTTGCGTTCATCCTCCAGCCGCCGCGGGCGGCCGGCGCGGTCATTGACCCATCCTGATGACGCCATAGCCCAGCATCGCGCCTGGCACGGCATAGGGCGTCCAGGCGGGCAGGATCAGCAACTCGCGGCTGTGGGTCTCGCGCCCCGCGGGCGTGGCGATCTCGGCGCCCCCCGCCCAGATTCGCGCCTGCATCCCCTGCGACTCGGGCAGGATCTCGAAGCGCCGGATCAGCGCCTCGGTCAGCGCCGGCGGCGGATCCTCGATCAGGAGCCGGCAGTGAACGATGTGTAGCGCGGCGGCTGCGCCCCCGGCCCCGGCCGCGCGCAGCAACGTCAGCTCGGGCGTGCCGTCATGCTGCCAGAGCCCCGCCCGCATCCGCCCCGCGTGCGTCTCGGCCAGCCAGGCCGCCATGCGCCGCGCCAGAAACTGGCCCAGTTCGGGCTCGTTGGACAGGGGTCGGTCCAGAACCTGTTCGATCCGCGCCTCGAAAGCGGCGATCCCGTTGATCAGGGACTCGTCCATCCCCTCCGGGACCGGTGCCCAGCCTTCGGGCATGGGCGGGGCGGCGGCCGGGTCGGCGCATTGCGCGGCCAACAGCGCCAGGATCGGCGCCGCCGCCTCGCCCGGGGCGGCGCCCGGCAGCAGGCCAAGCGCGAGGGCCAGAACCCCCGCCAACCCGAACCTGCCCTGGGCGCCCCTCCGCATGGCTCAGCCCTTGATCGCGGCCATCACCGCCTCGCCCAGCGTCGCGGGGCTTTCGGCCACCACGATCCCGGCCTTCTTCATCGCCTCGATCTTCGACTCCGCGTCACCCTTGCCGCCGGCCACGATGGCGCCGGCATGGCCCATGCGCCGGCCCGGCGGCGCGGTGCGCCCGGCAATGAAGCCCGCCACCGGCTTCCAGCGGCCCTTCTTGCGCTGCTCGGCCAGAAACTCGGCCGCTTCTTCCTCGGCCGAGCCGCCGATCTCGCCGATCATGATGATCGACTGCGTCTCGTCATCATCCAGGAACATGTCCAGCACGTCGATATGTTCGGTGCCCTTGATGGGGTCGCCGCCGATGCCCACGGCGGTGGACTGGCCCAGCCCCATGTCGGTGGTCTGCTTGACCGCCTCATAGGTCAGCGTGCCCGAGCGGCTGACCACACCGACCGAGCCGCGCTTGTGGATATGGCCGGGCATGATGCCGATCTTGCAGGCATCGGGGGTGATCACACCGGGGCAGTTGGGACCCACCAGGCGCGCGGGGCTGTCCATCAGCGCGCGCTTGACCTTCATCATGTCCAGCACCGGGATGCCCTCGGTGATGCAGACGATCAGTTCCATCTCGGCGTCGATCGCCTCCAGGATCGAATCGGCGGCAAAGGGCGGGGGGACGTAGATGACGCTGGCATTGGCACCGGTCTTCGCCTTCGCCTCATGCACCGAATTGAAGACCGGCAGGCCCAGGTGTTCCGTGCCGCCCTTGCCCGGCGTCACGCCGCCGACCATCTGCGTGCCATAGGCGATGGCCTGTTCGGAATGAAAGGTGCCCTGGCTGCCGGTGAAACCCTGGCAGATGACCTTGGTATGCTTGTCAACGAGAATGGCCATGCTGTTGTTTACCTGTTCTGTTGTTGCCACCCCGACCTGCAGCGCCTTACGGCTGACCCTGGGTCGAAGTCTGTCATTACGTCAATTTCTGGCCATGACATGCTGAAACGACAGCGTCACGGAAGGATTGTCGCGCGGAACCCGTTCGATCAGGGCGATCTCCGCCCCCGGGGCGACCCGGCCAGCGGTCCATAGGGTGAAACGGTTGCCCCCCTGATCGACCCGCCGGAAGGGTGTGCCGAAACCCAGCGCTTGCGTCACCTGCGCTTCCACCGGCCTGGGCATCGCACTGGGCGCCATGACCACGCATTGGCGGTTCGCCGACTGGGCCGATACCACGGTCTGGGCCGTCGCAATGAAGGTATGACCACCAGCCGACAGGGTGTAGTTTCTTGCCTCGCCCTCCAGCGGCATCAGCGGTTGCGCAGGCGCCGCGCCCAAGGCACGCGCACGGTTGGAAAAGGCCTGAACCTCGGCGCGGGTCTCCACACATAGACGCGTGAAAATCTCACCATGAAGGCGCGCATCGGCGACAGCGGGCAGCGACAAGGTCGCCATGGTCGCCAGACCGACAACCCCGCCGAGGACTTTCATGTGCCGGCCCTGACAGCGGCCACGATCTTCTCCGCCGCATCCGACAGGTTGTCGGCGGCGATGACGTTCAGGCCGGAACCCTCGATGATCTCCTTGCCCTTCTCGACATTCGTGCCCTCCAGCCGCACCACCAGCGGCACCTGCAGGCCTACTTCCTTCACCGCGGCGATCACCCCCTCGGCGATGATGTCGCAGCGCATGATGCCGCCGAAGATATTGACCAGAATGCCCTTCACATTCGGGTCCGAGGTGATGATCTTGAACGCCTCGGTGACCTTTTCCTTGCTGGCCCCGCCGCCGACATCAAGGAAGTTCGCGGGCTCGGCACCGTAAAGCTTGATGATGTCCATCGTCGCCATGGCGAGCCCCGCGCCGTTGACCATGCAGCCGATCTCGCCATCCAGCGCGATGTAATTCAGGTCGAACTTGCTTGCCGCCAGTTCCTTCGGGTCTTCCTCGGTCTCGTCGCGCAGGGCCAGGATGTCGGACTGGCGGTAAAGCGCGTTCGAATCGAAACCCATCTTGGCGTCAAGGCATTTCAGGTCGCCCTTGTCGGTGACGATCAGCGGGTTGATCTCCACCATTTCGGCGTCCTTTTCGGTGAACAGCTTGTACAGCCTGTTCACCAGATCGACGCATTGCTTGACCTGCTTGCCGCTCAGCCCCAGCGCAAATGCCACGCGGCGGCCGTGAAAACCCTGGATGCCGGTGGCGGGGTCGATGGTGAAGGAGAGGATCTTCTCGGGGGTCGAGGCCGCGACTTCCTCGATATCCATGCCGCCTTCGGTGGAACACACGAAGCTGACACGGCTGCTCTGCCGGTCCACCAGCAGCGCCAGGTAGAGTTCCCGCTCGATGTCCGAGCCATCCTCGATATAGATGCGGTTCACCTGCTTGCCGGCGGGGCCGGTCTGATGGGTGACCAGCGTGCGGCCCAGCATGGCGTGGGCGTGCTCGGCGGCTTCCCCGACCGATTTCGCCAGCCGCACCCCGCCTTTTTCGCCGGCAGCCGCCTCCTGGAAGCTGCCCTTGCCGCGCCCGCCGGCGTGGATCTGCGCCTTGACCACCCATAGCGGCCCGTCCAGTTCGCCCGCCGCCGTCTTCGCCTCTTCGGCCCGGTACACGACGCGGCCATCCGAGACCGGCACACCATAGCTGCGAAGCAGACCCTTCGCCTGATATTCATGGATATTCACGTCCACCGTCCTCGTCTGCTGCGATTTTGGGCAGCTTAATGACACGATTACGGGCTGGCAGAAACCGGAAATCGCGCTACGCTGCCCACGCGGTGGGTTTTTCCGCTCTATGTGATCACTTGATTTCTTGGTGTGATCACATGTGTGCAGCCTTAATTTGACCGGCGGCGCGCGCCGCCGGAAAGGAGCCGATGCAATGGATCGGGGCGGGGAATCGGACGCGCGCGAAACCGCCTGGTCGGTTGTCATGCTGGCGCGGGAGCCCGCGCCGCTGGTGCTGGCGAACCTCGCCTGGCATCTGGCGGCGGGCGCGAAGGCAGTGCACCTCTATCTGGATGATCCGCGCGATCCGGTCGCCGAGGCGGCGGCTGCGCTGCCCAACGTCACGGTAATACGCTGCGACAGGGCGTTCTGGCAGCGGCTCGCCGGCAACCGACCGGCGCTTCAGACGCGGCGGCAATCCCTGGTCGCTACCGAAGCCTACCGGGCCACGGCCACGGGCTGGATGCTCCATCTCGATGCCGACGAATTTCTCTGGCCGGCGACCGGATTGGCGGCCGCGCTGGGGCAGATGCCGCCGTCGGCCCAGTGGCTGCACTTGCCGGTGCGCGAACGCTGCTTTCTGGGCCCGGATACACAAACGCTATTCGACGGCGGCTTCCTGGCACCGCTGCCGCAGGGCACGCCCCCCGCTGACCCGGAGCGCGCGCGCTATCTTGCCCGTGGTCTGACCGCCCATGCGGCCGGCAAGGGCTGCACCCGTTGCGGACAGGATGCCGAACTGCTGCCGCACGCGCCGCGCCTGCGGGGTGAAAGGCCCCCGTCGGAGCGCGCAGCGCAGGCCCGTATCCTGCATTTCGACGGTTTGACCAGGCTGCACTGGCTGTTGAAACTGCTGCGCTATGCCGATCATCCGCCCGGCCAGTGGGAGCGGTTTCTGGGCGCGCATCGGCAGGCGCAGTTGCATTATGTCCGCGCCCATCGCCACGACCCCGGCGCCCTGCGCGCCTTTCACGACATGCTGAAATGCTGCATGGGCGACAAGGGGGGCCGGGCCGAGAAATTGGCCTTCGACCCGGTTCCGGCCATGCGCCGTTATCTGACTCCGGTTCCCGGGATCGACTCGGCAGGCTTCGACGAGATGCTACGCCGCGCCGATCCGGAACGCTGCGTCGGCTTGTAGCACGGCCTCCCGCCGCTCGGGTTATCTTGCGCCCTGGCTGTCCCCGGTTTCTTCCGGCGCGCGCAATCCGGTGACCTGGGCGCTGTCGACCATCAGGCCACCGGTCAACACCAGCACGGTCTGGCCACCGTCGCGCCTTGCCTCGCGCACCGGCTGATAGGCCGGAACCGGCACGGTATCGACAAGTGTGCCGCCGCTGCGCAGTTCCATGTCGAAACTGTAGCGCCCCGCGGGCAGCGGCATGCCGTCGCTGTCGATGCCGTGCCAGGCCACTTGGGAGCCGTCCGGCGGAAGGTCGCGCCGGTCGACGATCACCCCCATCGCATTGCGCACGACAAGCGTGGCAAGGTCAGCCTCAACCGCCGCATCCGGCGACAGGGTCACCGGGCCGCCGTCAAACCAGGCCAGCCCGGGCACCCGGGCCTCCATGCCCACCCAGCCGTCCAGATCGGCAAGCGCGGTGCGTTCCAGGATCGAGGTCAGAAGCTGGTTGGTCATCACCTGCTGCTCGACGCCGGAAAAGGTTGCCAGTTGCACGGCAAAATCAGTCGATGCCATGGGGTTGAGCGGATCCTGATTCTGCATCTGCACGGTCAGCATGTTCAGAAAGGTCAGGTAGTCCGATTGCGTCTCGATCCCGGGCGCGCGGCCGCGCTCCGGGCCAGGCCCCGTGGCGGGCAAGGCACTGCCAATTGGCGTAACGGTCATCGCATGCTCCTTTCTCAGTAACGCAGATCAAGGCGGCCATCGGCGGAAAGCGCCCGCACCTCAGCCCCTGCTGCCCGTTGGTCTTGCAACGCGCCATCAGGCTGGCCATCGGGGGCTGATGCGGGATCGGTTGCAGCGTGTTCGCCCCTGTCCCGTTCGCCGGGGCTCTGACCGCCCGCGCCGAACTGGAAGGACACATCGCTCCAGCCCAAGGCGCGAAGATCCTCGGCCAGCAGGTCGACATGGCGGCGCAACAGCTCCAGCGTTTCCGGCCTGTCCGCGGCGATCAGCAGCGCCATGCCGTGCTCGCGCGGCTGCATCGAGATATCGACCCGGCCCAGTTCGGCCGGCGCCATCTGGATCGTGACCTGCCCCGCAGTGGTCCGGTTCACGCTCAACACGAACTGTTCCGCCACCTGCCGGGCGATCTGACGCGCCTCCGGCATCGGCTCGGCGGCTGCCAGGCTTGCTCCCTGGGCGGCCAGGAAAGAGCCGAGCGGGCGGAGCGGTGGCAAATCGTCAAGCTGAATGCCGAAGCTGGCGTCTGACAGCGCCGTCCGTCCCTCCGCGCTGCCAACGACCGGCATCTGCCAGGCTGTCGGTTGCACGGGCGTCAAGGGCAAGGGCGCGCTCTGGACGGGTACCCCGGCGGCATCACCATGTCGCCGCTGGTCCGAGGCGCCGGAGAACTGTCGAAGGGCCTGAAAAGGCTGTGCGGCATCCGTCTTTGCCCTGGCTGCCGGTCTTGTCCCGCCCTTGCCAGCCACCATCGCGGTCATCCCGTCAAATGGCCTGTGCTTACTCTGGGCAGGATGTCCCCCTGCCTGCTGCAACTGCCCTGCGGTCAGCGGCCAGGACGGCATGTTTGCTTGAGCCGGATCATGCCGGCCTTGCCTGCCATCGCCTGTTTGAACCGCGTTTCTTGCCAAGGCACCGTCGTCTTTTCCCGGCCCTGTCATGGCTGCGCGCCGAGTGGTCGGATTAGCGGCGCTACCAGGCCGAAGGATGGCACTTTCGCCGCCGGCAAGCCGGTCTGGCCGGGTTTCAAGGCTGCGCAACGCCCCGGCCGCCGCGTCGTGCCGGCGTGGCGCGGCTTCGGCCGGCAAAGCCGCATCCGACCGCAATACATTGTCAGAAGCCGTAGACCGGGCAGAGCTTGCCTCATCCTGATCGGCTTCATAATGCGCCACGTCAGGCAGCTCGACTTCTTCGATGCTGCCTTCCGGGCTGGCAGCGGCGGGTTCCGCAGCCGCAGCCTCCGCCTCTCCATCGGCCCGGTCCGGCGGGGAATCGTCCTGCGCTGCACTGCCGGCAAGGAACCGTGCGAAAAGCTGGCCGGTGGTTTGCGCCGGCTGTGTGGCTGGCGCCGACGACGAGCGCGCCCCCTCTTTGGCTGGAACCGGAATCGGTCCGTGTATCAGCATGCCATGCTCCTGACTGGCTGAATCAGAGCGAAGTCCTAGCATGGTTCTGGTTACCGAATCTTTACCGGCCTCGGCGACTCTGCCCTGCATCACCCCAGGATACCCAGAGGTTGCCATGCACAGCGTTTCCCTTGCCCAGCCAAGCACCAGCATCCGCCCGTTCACGCCAGACCCCGTCACGCCAGGGCCCGCCTCGTTGCGCCGTAGCGCCGAGGCGCTTGAGACCGCGTTTCTGGCCGAAATGCTGAAATCGGCAGGCTTTGGCACCGAGGCCAGCACGGGCGAGGCCGAACAACCCTTCGGTTCCTTCATGGCCGACGCCTATGCCGAAGCACTGATGGCCAGGGGCGGAATGGGCCTTGCCAGCCATATCGAACGCAGCCTTGCCATGCGCCAGACGGAGTACGGGCAATGACCGCGGCCCGGGCGCTTGACCGCCTGAACCGCCTTTTGCGTGAGGAACGCGCGGCCCTTCTGGCGGGCAAGGTCGGAGATCCCGCGCAGCTTTCGGCTGGTCTTGAACGGGCAATGACCGATGCCGAGCGAAGCCTCGACGCCAGCCGGACCGGAACGCTTGAACCCAAGATGAAGGCACGCCTTGCCGAAAGGCTAAGGACGGCACGCCAGATGGCCGAAGCCAATGGCCTGCTGGTGCAGGCATCGATACAGGGCATCGGCGACGCGCAGGCCCTGCTCGGCGCTGTCACGG
Source organism: Paracoccaceae bacterium (assembly GCA_007120685.1). GTDB lineage: Bacteria > Pseudomonadota > Alphaproteobacteria > Rhodobacterales > Rhodobacteraceae > Pararhodobacter. The sequence continues at coordinate 7,876 of SKNG01000328.1, forward strand.
CAGGCGTTCACGGGACCTATGCCGCCGATGGCACGGTCGAGCCCCATGCCGCACCCCGTGGAAGGCTGCATCGCAAGACATGAATTCACCATCGCCGCTCCTTGCCAGTGCTGTCCGCGCCCTGCCGCCGGGCAGCCCGCTCGGCCGGAGAACGGTGGAGGCGAATTCCTGGCCGTCGAACACGAACAGCCTGAAATCAAACGCCTCACTGGCCTGCCCCCAGCGAATGGTCCGGGTTGATTGTTGGTGAATCGTTGGCCGCCAGCGCCTCGCCCATGCTCTCATGGTCCTGCGCATGGGCGATGGCGCGGCGGATGCCTGGCATCTTCAGGCTGTGCAGCGCGATGATAAGCGCAGCACCCGCGGGGTCCTGACGCGTGGGCGATGCATCTGGCCCGGGCGCCAGGACGGCAACTGGAACTGATGGAGCGCGCGCGACAACTGGCTGAAGCTGGCGCAGTTCGCCACCAGCGGGTCGGCCGGCAAATCCGGGGAAAAACCGTTCAGGCCCGGCATATACGACTCCCGCTGGTCGCATGACGGCTGGGACAGGGCGCCCTTTGCGCTGTGGCAAAAGGTGTTTCCGGCCACGCAGGACGGGTGGCAGGCGGCCACCGACGATTTGCGCGGGCTGCGCAAGCAGAACAACGAGCGGGCGGGGTTCATGATGCGCCAGCTTCTGGGTACGGTGTCGCCGTCGAACTTTCCGCAGGCCAACCCCGAGATCATCGAGGCGACGTGGAAAAGCGGTGGGCGCAAACCACGTTGGCGTTTTGTGCCCTGCCGCTGTCAGCCTGCGCCCTTGGGCGCGGCTTCGCGACTGGTTGCTTCAAACCCGGCGCGTGGGCGGCGAAGCGCCGGCATCTTGCCGATGGCTGCTGCATGCGCCAATGTTCTCCTCGCATCTGGGTCGGAGCATTCCACGGCATGGGCAGCTTTGTCGAAACCGTCAATACCGCGTTGTCGCAATTGCGTTCCGGCCGCCGTGGTACGCAACCCTTGTCTGGCGGCGAGAGGTTGGCACCGGGCATCTGGTTCGACATGGATACCGAAGAGACCGACCAGACCGCCCTGTGCAGCACACCGCCGCAGGGGCTGCTGAACGTAAAGCTGGAGGCCCGAAAGCCGGGACGCTGGTTCACGCTGAACATCGACCTGGGCAAGGATGATCTGTCGCCCCACCGGCTGCTCGGCTTTGCGCTGCGCAGCAGGGCGCCGCGCACGCTGCTTGCCCGGGTCTGTCTGCGCAGCTTTCACGATAGCGGCTTCGAGGACGTGTTCTTCCCCCTGCACGTGGCCTCTTTCGCCGAAGAAAGCAGCCATGCCGATGTGCTTTGGCTGGCTGAACAACCTGAACTCAGACGCCCGGCGGACTGGCGCACGATGATCGTCTTCCTTGACCCCGGCGGCGTGGAACTGGTGTTGACGGACATGCGCCTGTTCGTGGCATGAAGCTGACGGTGGTTGTCCCGGTGCATGACGATGCCGCGGGGCTGGCGCGGCTGCTGCACAGTCTGGATCTGGCGCTGCGCGGAACGGATATTCTGACCCGGGTGGTTGTCGTCGATGACGGCTCGCCCGCGCCGCTGGACCGGGCGCTGCCGCAAGGGGCGCTACCGAATTTGCCTTTGACATGGCGGCGCAATGCGCGACCGATGGGCGCTGGCCAGGCGCGAAATATCGGACTGGATGAGGCCGAGAGCAGCCATGTGTTGTTTCTGGACGCTGACGATACCGTCACCCCGGAACTGGGCACGCTGCTGCGGCAGCTTCAGGGGCTAGCCTTCGATTTCGCCCTCTTTGCCCATGACGACAGCCGCCGGCTGGCACAGGGCGAAACCGGCCCGGACGAGATGCTGGACCGCGCCTTATGGGCCGATCTGGCACCGGGGCCGGACCCGGTGGCGCTGACCCAGGCGCAGGCGCGCCGCATCTGCCGCATCTCGAACTACCCTTGGAACAAGGTCTGGCGCCATGATTTTCTGCGCCAGAACGCCATCCGCTATACCGAGATTGCGTTGCACAACGATATCGAGCCGCATTGGGCAGGGTTCATCGAGGCGCGGCAGATCCTTTGTTCCGACCGGCGCTGCGTCATCCATCACGTGGCGCGCGGGCGCGACCAGCTGACCAATCGGCGCGGCGCGGAAAGGCTTTGCGTGATTCGGGCGCTGGAGGCGGTGATCGCCCGGCTGCTGGCGCCTTCGGCCGCTGCGCCGGAACGGGCGTGCTGCATCGGTCCGTTTCTGGAATTCACCTTCCGGCTGCTGGACTGGGTTGATGGCCTGCTGGACGATCCTGCCGCCAGCGCCGAGTTGAAGAGCCGTGCCCGGTACCTGCTGCGCCATCTGGCACTGAACGCCCCGCCAAAGCTGGCCGGCGCGGTGGAAGACGCCTTCGCCACGGAACCGGGCCTGGCACTGCGGTTCCTGCATTGGGCCGGAAGCAAGCAGGGTCTGGCGCCGGCCAGCGCGCAATGACCACGCTTTCGGTCATTCTGGGCGATGGCCGGCCTGGGCCGCATCTGCTGGCCATCTTCAGACCCCTGCTGCAAGCCCTGAACCCCGGTGACGAGGTGATCTGCCCGCTTCAGGCCGAGGGCGCGGGTGGCCTATACGCCTTGCGGCAGGCCGCCGGCTCGCGGCCTTTGGCGGTTTTCGGCACCGACAACCCCCATGGCGCCCCGCCACCCGGCGCGGTGGCCCTGCGTCCGATCCTGACGGGTGGATGCCCGCCGGCGGGCGGGATCGTCGGTTTGTGCCTTGCCCGCGCGCAAGGCGATGCCATCCTGTGGCTGCCAGGTCCGGTGGTGCCGGATTTCAGCGCCCTGCCAAGGTTGCGTGCCGCTGTAGCGAAAGGCGGTGATCTGGCCATCGACAGGGATGGCCTGTTGGTGCTGCGTTGTGACCTTGCAAGGCGGGCCGTGCTGCCACTGCCAGAGGCCCCGTCGGGGCTGGAGCGCGCGGCCTGGTACTGGCGCGCGCGCCTCTCCGCGCGGTATCCCCATGGCCCGTTGGCCGAGACCGGTTGCACTGCCGTCTTTGGCCCTCCGCCGCCGCAGGAGCCACCAGAGACGGCGTTTTCGCTGTTTGACACGCTCGACCGTCTGATCGTCGATACCGGCGGCAGTGCCGAGGCCCGACACGACGGGTTGACCTGGCTGTTGTCTGGCCTGGCCCGAGATCTGGAGGCCCTGCCTGCGTGGCGCCTGTGGCCTTATGCGACGGCGGCGCGGGCGGTTGCGGTTCGGCTTGACCCCGATGCCCTGCCAGACCAGCGGGCCGAGACCGCGCGCCGTGCCCTGGCCATGCTGGCCGACAAGCCGCTATGGGAAGTCGTGCTGGACTGGCAGGCGATGCGGCTTGCCGGGCAGACGCCGGGTGCAGCGCAGGACAAGGCCATCGCGCAGGCGCGGGCGCTCTGGCGCGGCATGCGCGCGGCGCCGTAACCCTTTACTCGCCATCGTTCAGCCGTTCGCGCAGGAAAGCGATGCTCTCGGCCAGCCAGGGGGCGCGCCACATCAGCACCGGATCCGCTTCCGGCGCGGCCGATTCCAGCGTCCAGTGAACCGGCGCCGGCGCGCGCCGAAGGATCACCGTCAGCAGCTGATGGAAACCCTGGCGCTCTGGCTTGGCCAGCGCCAGGCCCTGCTGCGCCAGATGGTGACCGATCCCGCCCAGCAACGCCAGCCGCAACGCGGGCTCGTTGCGCAACCGGTTGGCGCCCAGCAGCGCCAACGCCCGCCCCGCCGCTGCTGCTGCCGCCATGACATCCGCCGGGTGCAGCGCGGCAGGCGCGTCACGGCAGAAGAGCGGCAGATCGGCCAGCGCCAGCTGGTCGGCCTCCAGCAGCGCGCCGGTGGCCAATGGCAGCGCGCCGCCGCCCAGATCGTCGGCAAAGCGCAGCCCGGCCCGGGCCACGAAACCCGCGCGCAACAGCCGCATGGGCGCGGCGGGGGGTAACAGCGCAAGGGCGGTGCGCAGCAGGTCCACCGGGCCGCCCCAGACCAGCGAATCGAATACCGATTGTGAAAGCGGCTCCACACCCCCCGCTTTCGTCTGCTGCACGCCAGGCATGAACAGCACATCCGCCGTGCCGCCGGGGGTCTCGGCCTCGCCGACCAGCCGGATCAGCGCCGCCATGGCATAGGGCGCGGGCCGGTCCCCCGGCGCCAGCATCCATAGCCATGCGCCGCCGGCATGAGCCAGGCCCCGGTTGCGCGCGGTGGCGCGGCTGGCGCGGGCCATGCGCAGATGTCGCAGCCGTGGGTCGGCGGGAAGCACCAGGCGGTCCGCTTCCCGCGCGCCGTGATCGACCAGCACCACGCGCTCGAAACCTTGCCCCAGAACGGCGTGCAGACTGCGGGCGCAGGCGGCCCCCTCGCCGGGTCCCATTGTCAACACGGGTGTCACCAGCGGCGCTGCCTGATCCATCGCCATCCGCCTGTCAGGCCGCGCGCCGCTGGGCCGAGCGTTGCGCCACCAGCCCGGGATGGGTCAGCGCCGGCTCTGCCCAGCGCCACCAGTCACCGCCCCGGCTGTTGGCGACCCTGGCGCGCGCTATCGCCAGCAGCGGAGCGAAATCCGCATGGTCCACGCTGACCCCGGCCGCCTGTTGCAAGTCGTCGCAGCCCGTCATCCGCTCCAGCGTCACGCACAGATCGGCCGCCGCCGCCAGAAACGCCCCCCGCAGTTCCGGCGCGATCTGCCCCGCCGACCAGTCGATCACATCGACCACGGCCGGCAGCAGCGCTTCTGTCGCCGCGCCTTCCCGGGTCAGCGCCATGATCATCGCCAGGTTGCCGAAATGCCGGGCGTCGGCCTGGCGGATATCCTGACCCGGATGCTGGCGGTAGAGATACTTGCGCCCCGGCATCATCCACAGCGACCTTGCCTGCAGCATGCAGCGCAAATGAAACAGGAAATCGTCATAGGCGCGGATCGATTCCGGAAACCAGATGTCATGCGCATCCAGAAATGCGCGCCGGCATACCATCCGCCAGACTGACGGCTGGCTGCGCAGCAGCCGCCGTGGCGGCACGCTGATCACCGTCTCACCACGCCATGCCTGATGCGGCAGCGCCTGGGTCAGTTCCAGATCGCCGCCATAGGGCCAGCGCGGCGGGTCGCGCGCCGGGTCCAGAAAGTCGAACCCGCCCTGCACCAGATCGGCGCCGGTGCCACGCGCCAGGTCCAGCAGCGCGGGAAAAAAGCCCGGCTCGGCCAGATCGTCGGCATCGACAAAGGCCACATGCGTCCGGTCCGACATCAGCCGCCCATAATTGCGGGCCGAGGCGCAGCCGCCATTTGCCTTGCGCAGCACCTCGATCTGCGGCTCCCCGGCGAAATGTTGCGCCACCAGATCGCCGCTGCCATCGGTCGAGCCATCGTCGATCACCCGGATGCGGATGTCCGGGCGGTCCGGTGCCCGCAGCGAGTCGATGCAGGCAATGGCATGCTCGCGCGTGTTGAACAGCGCGACGACCACATCCAACCCCGACACCAGCGGTGGCAATGCGGCGGCGGGGCGCTTGGGGGCCGGGCTTGCCACCGCGCTGGCCGAGAGAACCCCCGCCGACAGGTCATGGACACCTGCCGCCCCCGGCCAGTCTTCAGCCCGCAGCCCGCGCCCCAGCACCAGTGCCCCCTCCGCCTGCGCCCCGGCCCGGCGATCCGCCGACATAACCTGACAGGCCACACCCGTCGCACTGGCCAGGGCGAGCACGGGCGCCGGATCGTCGACAGCTGGTGGTAAAAAGAACAGCGGCACCTCCGGCATCAGCGCGGCCAGCATCAGGCCGCACCCTGGCGCATCCTGCGCCAGGATGGCCGTTGGCGCGGGGCTGGCGGCGACATGCCGCAACAGCGCCGGCGCATGCGTCATCACCTCGTCGAAGAGTTGCAAGACCAGCCCGGCGGGCTGTTCGCTCAAGCCCTTAAGGCTTTCCCCGCCCGGCAACGGCAGGGCACACAGCCGGGGCGCGGGAGCATCATCGGGCCAGTGGATACCGAGACGCTGCGTGGGGGCCAGTTCCTGCCAGGCCAACCCGGCCCCCGCCGGCTGCGGCCAGGCGCTGCGCATCCGTTCGGGCGGAATCGACCACACCGCAACCAGATCCCCCGCCACCACCGCCACCCGCCGACCCTGCCGATGCACCAGCACCGGCGCGCCCGGTGGCGGGTGGTCCCGGAGACCCTTTTCCAGCGTGTGGCTGGTGCCGCCGTCCCACGAACCGGCTGACTGCGCGTTCAGGATGATCTGGCGTGCGTCCGGGGAGATGGAAAGGTGAAAGGGGCGTTCGGCATCGTCATGGCGCAATTCGAAATGCTGCGCCTGGCCTTCAGGGGCGATGTGCAACAGGAACTGCTGAATGTCATCCATGCAACGATGCCTGCCTTTCGCCGCCGCTGCCCGAGTGTCTGGCGGGACGGAGCCAGCATGTCAACGCTCCGAGTTCCCGACGCTGCCGGCGATCACCCGCAACACGGTGCCCGAGGGCATCGCGGCAGCAAAGAACAGCCGCCATACCCCTGGCGCAGGTTCATCCCTTTTTCAGGCAGCGTTGCCCCAGCACCTCGGCGATCTGCACGGCGTTCAGCGCCGCGCCCTTGCGCAGGTTGTCAGACACGCACCACAGGTTCAGCCCGTTTTCCACCGTGCCATCCTGGCGGATACGGCTGACATAGGTGGCGAAATCACCAACGCATTCCACCGGGGTGACGTAGCCGCCGGCCTCGCGCTTGTCGACGACCAGGATGCCCGGCGCCTCGCGCAGGATGTCGCGGGCCTCCTCCTCGTCCAGGAAATCCTCGAACTCGATGTTGATCGCCTCGGAATGGCCGACGAAGACCGGCACCCGCACGCAGGTCGCGGTCAGCTTGATGGACTTGTCCAGGATCTTCTTGGTCTCGGCCACCATCTTCCATTCCTCGCGGGTGGCGCCGTCTTCCATGAAACTGTCGATATGCGGGATCACGTTGAAGGCGATCTGCTTGGGGTAAACCGAAGGCTCGACCTCCTGCCCCGGGACATACATGCCCTTGGTCTGGTTCCACAGCTCATCCATCGCGTCCTTGCCGGTGCCGCTGACCGATTGATAGGTGCTGACCACCACGCGGCGGATGCGGGCGCGGTCATGCAGGGGCTTCAGCGCCACCACCATCTGCGCGGTGGAACAGTTGGGATTGGCGATGATATTCTTCTTGCCGTAGCCATCCACGGCGGCCGCGTTCACCTCCGGCACCACCAGCGGCACATCCGGGTCGTAGCGATAGAGCGAGGAGTTGTCGATCACCACGCAGCCCGCGGCGGCGGCGCGGGGCGCGTGCTTTTTCGTGGCGTCCGAGCCGATGGCGAAGAAGGCGATGTCCCAGCCGGTGAAATCGAAGGTTTCCAGATCCTGGCATTTCAGGGTCTGGTCGCCAAAGCTGCATTCGGTGCCCAGGCTGCGGCGCGAGGCCAGCGCGGCGATCTCATCCACCGGGAACTCCCGCTCGGCCAGGATGTTCAGCATTTCGCGGCCCACATTGCCCGTGGCGCCCGCAACGACGATTCGATAGCCCATGCCCGTGTCTCCTTCGGCAGCAGCAGGGGCGCCTTACATCACGGCCTGCGCGGGATAAAGGGCCAGATCGGCGGGGACGGGTCAGGGCAGGGCGATATCGACCCAGACCAGCGCGTGCCGCGCCGGCGCCGGCGGCCAGATCAGCCCGCTGTCCAGCACCCGCAAGCCGGCATCGGGCAGGATGTAGCTGGTGCGCAGCCAGCCCGGGCCTTGCGGGAAATGGGCCGTGGC
>SKNG01000316.1 GCA_007120685.1 Paracoccaceae bacterium
AGGGCGATGACGGCACCCGCGATGCGCTGTTCGACGTGGCGCTGTCGCGGCCGACCGACACGGCGATCACGCTGAATTACACCACCGCCGATGGCAGCGCCACGGCCGGCGAGGACTACACCGCGCAGAGCGGCACGCTGACCTTCGCCGCCGGACAGACCCGAGCCGCCGTCACCGTGCCAGTCCTCGGCGATACCGAGGTAGAACCCAGCGAGACCTTCTCGCTGGTCCTTACCGGCGCCGGACGCGGCGATGTCGCGCTGGGTGCGGCTGGTATCCAGGGCATAGCGACGATACTGGATGACGACGCCGGCGGCGGGCTGGTTCCGGTGGTGTCGATCCTCGACACGCAGGTGACGGTATCGACGTCGGCGGCGGGCGCGTCTCGGCGGGATCTCGAATTCACGGTGGAACTGTCGGCGCCGGCGCCGGCGCCGGTCGTCCTGGAGTTCCGCACCGTTTCGGGGACGGCCATTGCCGGCGAAGACTTCGTGGCGCGCGAGGGCAGCCTGACGATCCCGGCCGGCGATGTCAGTGCCACCATAACGGTTCCTGCGATCGGAAACACAACGACACAGCCCGACAAGACCTTCGAGCTGGAGCTTTTCAATCTCGAGAACGCGGCCTTCGCAGGTGGCGGGAACCGACTGGCCGCCACCGGTCTGATCCTGGACCCGACACCCGATCCGACCGCCGGTCTTCCGGTGCTGACCGTCGCGGATATCATCCTGTCCGAAACCGCCGATATCGCACAGACCGGCAGCTTCACCCTGCAACTGCCGACACCGGCGGGGCTGAACATACTCGGGACCTATGATCTGATCGGCGGGACGGCGCGAGAAGATATCGACTTCATTGCCGACAGCGGCAGCTTTCAGATCCGATCCGGCCAGACGTCAACGACAGTCACCTTCGAGACCCTCGCCAACCCGCTCGCCACCGAGGACCAAACCATGGTCCTGCGCCTTTCGGAACTGGTCAATGCACAACTTCCCAATAATGCCGGTGAAGGGTTTGCCACGGCGCGCATTCCGGCGGCGGCAGAGAGCGACGAGACAGACCCGGGCCCTGTCCCGATATTTTCCGTGGAGGGCCTTGTGATCGGACGCGCTGGCAATGCGCTTGAGGGCGTCGAGGTCACCTTCGTGCCCGATGACGACGCATCCAGCAGTGTCACCACCGACGGCAGCGGGTCCTTCAACTTCGAGGTCAGTTCTGTCCAGTCCGGCCGTATTGATGCAACACGCCCATATGACCCTGAAATCGATGGTCGCCCCTCGGCCGCCGATGCCTTGGACATCCTGCGAATCGCGGTGGGGCTGTTGCCAAGCTTCGGCCCGGCGGCGCCCGAAGACTTCATCGCCGCCGATATGGACGGCGACGGCCAGGTCACTGCCGGCGACGCGCTTGAGGTGTTGCGCGTGGCGGTGGGGCTGGAAAGCGAGCACGCGCCGCGATGGGTGTTTGTCGATACCGATGCCGATCTTTCGCAGATCGACAGCGGGGCGGTGGGCTATCAGACTGGCGTCGCGGTCAACGGGCTGACCGATGACATCGAGGTCAGCATGACCGGGATTCTACTGGGGGCCATACAGGAATTCGCCTGACGATTGCGGCGGGAGCATCTGAACGGCCTGACCGCGAGGGCGCAGGGACAGACCGCCTGAACGCCGACACCACGTCCAGCCGCGCCGATGAACAGCACGGTCGGCACCGGGATCCGCTCCAGCGTCCCTGGACGGTCGGGATGCCGGCCAGCCGGCACGCCAACCGATCGCGGCACGAAGGCCTCCGCTGCATGTGCCGATAACAAATTCACGGTGCACAAGGCGTTGGGCCTTCGGGCTACCGTCATGCCGAACGCATTGCAGCAGGGATGTGATACTTTTTCCGGTTGATCGGTTCAGGAAGCACGGGCGGTGGCAAGCCGCGAGGAGCCGAACTGGTCAAGCGGCTTGCGTATGAGCAGCGCAGCGGTCACGAGGACCAAAAGCGCAACGAACCAGAGCGGGTGACGCCTGACCAGGCATCACCCGTCGCTGGCAGTACTTTGCTGACCACCACATTCCGGTTCGGACGTGGCTGGACGCGCGCCGCGCCGACGCGGGATCAGTCTGCTGCGGCAACCGCGCGCTTGGCCATCACCTTGATCAACTGCGCGCGGTAGGCGGCGCTGCCATGGATGTCCGACAGCAGCCCATCGGCCGGGGTATCGATGCCATCCAGCGCCTCGGGCGCGAAATTCGACGCCAGCGCCGACTCCATCGCTTCATGGCGAAAGACACCGTTTTCGCCAGCACCTGTCACCGCCACGCGAACCCCGGCGCCGGTCTCGGCGACATAGACACCGGTCATCGCGTAGCGCGAAGCCGGGTTGGGGAATTTCGCATAGGCCCCGCGTTTGGGCGTGCTGACGCGGATGGCGGTGATGATCTCGCCCTCGTCAAGCGCGGTGGTGAACATGCCCTGAAAGAAGTCATCCGCCGCAATCTCGCGCTTGTCGGTTATCACCGTGGCATTCAGCGCCAGCACCGCCGACGGGTAATCCGCCGCCGGGTCGTTGTTGGCCAGCGAGCCGCCGATGGTCCCCATATGGCGCACCGCCGGGTCGCCGATGCCGGCCGCCAGCCGCGCCAGCGACGGGATCGCGGCGCGCAGTTCGGCATGGCCGGCGACTTCCGCATGGGTGGCGGCGGCGCCGATGCGAAAGCTGTCACCCTCGCGCGTGATGCCCGCCATCCCGTCGATCTTGCGGATATCGACCAGATCGCTGGGCGCGGCCAGATGCTGCTTCATGGTGGGCAGCAGCGTCTGCCCGCCGGCAAGCAGCTTCGGGTCCTCGGCACCAGCGATAAGCTTCTGCGCATCCTCAAGCGAAGCCGGACGGTGGTATTGAACCTCATACATGCCTTTTCCTCCCTTACTCGGCCGCCACGGCCGGCCTGGTCGCCTGCGCCGCCGCCCAGACCCGCGCCGGGGTGGCCGGCATCTGAAGATCGTTGTTGCCGATGGCATCGGTGATGGCGTTGATCACGGCGGGCGGCGCACCGATGGCGCCGGCCTCGCCGCAGCCCTTGATGCCCAACGGGTTGTTCGGGCAGACGGTGGTGTTGTGCTCGATCGTGTAGAAGGGCACGTCATCGGCGCGCGGCATGGTGTAGTCCATGTAAGAGCCGGTCACCAACTGGCCGCTATCATCATAGACCACCTGCTCCAGCATCGCCTGGCCGATCCCCTGCGCGACGCCACCATGCACCTGACCCTCGACGATATTCGGGTTGATGATGGTGCCGAAATCGTCGGCGGCGGTGAATTGAACCACCTGCGTCACGCCGGTTTCGGGGTCGACCTCTACCTCGGCGATGTAGCAACCGGCGGGAAAGGTGAAGTTCACCGGGTCGTAGAAGGCGCCTTCCTTCAGGCCGGGTTCCATGCCGTCGGGCAGGTTGTGCGCGGTATAGGCCGCCAGCCCCACCTCGTGCCAGGCCATCTTCTTGTCGGTGCCGGCGATCTTGACCTCGCCGCCTTCGATGACGATGTCGTCTTCGGCCGCCTCCAGCACATGCGCGGCGATCTTCTTCACCTTCGCCTCGACCTTGTCCATCGCCTTGACGATGGCCGACATGCCCACCGCGCCCGAGCGCGAGCCATAGGTGCCCATGCCCATCTGCACCTTGTCTGTATCGCCATGCACGATCGACACATTGTCGATCGGCAGGCCAAAGCGGTCGGCCACCACCTGAGCGAAGGTCGTCTCATGGCCCTGGCCATGGCTGTGCGAGCCGGTCAGGATCTCGATGGTGCCCACCGCATTGACGCGCACCTCGGCCGATTCCCAGAGCCCGACGCCCGCACCCAGCGAGCCCACGGCGGCCGAGGGCGCAATCCCGCAGGCCTCGATGTAGCAGGAATAACCCAGACCGCGCAGCTTGCCGCGCGCGGCGGCCTCGGCCTTGCGCGCCGGGAAACCGGCCACATCGGCCGCCGCCATAGCCTTTTCCAGATTGCCGTGAAAATCGCCGATATCGTAATTCATGATCACCGGCGTCTGATGCGGGAAGTCGGTGATGAAGTTGCGCCGGCGCAATTCGGCCGGGTCCATGCCCAGCTCGCGCGCCGCCGTTTCCAGCATACGTTCGATCAGATAACACGCCTCGGGCCGGCCGGCGCCGCGATAGGCGTCGACCGGCACGGTGTTGGTATAGACCGCGCGCACATTGCAGTGGATGTTGGCGATATTGTACTGCCCCGACAGCAGCGTCGCATAAAGATAGGTCGGCACGGCCGAGGAAAAGAGCGACATATAGGCGCCGAAATTGGCGATCGTGTCGACCTTCAGCCCGGTGATGCGGCCATCAGGGTCGAAGCCCATCTTCGCGGTGGTGATATGGTCGCGGCCATGGGCGTCGGTGAGGAAGGCCTCGCTGCGGTCCGATGTCCATTTGACCGAGCGCCCGGTCTTCATCGAGGCCCAGAGGCAGGTGATTTCCTCGGGGTAGATATAAATTTTCGAACCGAACCCCCCACCCACATCGGGGGCGATGACGCGCAGCTTGTGCTCGGGCGCGACATTGTAGAAGGCCGAAAGCACCAGCCGCGCGACATGCGGATTCTGGCTGGTGGTGTAGAGCGTGTAGTGATCCTCGG
>SKNG01000176.1 GCA_007120685.1 Paracoccaceae bacterium
GAGGAAGTGGCGCGCATGGTCCGCTTCATGCTCTGCGAGGCGAGCTATTCCACAGGCTCGGAATTCGTCATCGATGGCGGCGCGGTGACCGGGCAGGTGCCGAGGCTGGAATAGCGCCCGCCGGCTGTCCCGGCACGCCAGGCTGCAACCCGCGCGATCCAAGGCTTTTGCAGAAAAAGCCTTGCAAGGTTTTTGTTTCAAAAACCTTGGTCCGCGCTCATTCCGCCGGTGTGCGCCCGCCTGGCGTCAGCACGGCGTCAAGCTCGCTCGACAGCCGCTTCGCTTCGGTCGAGCGCGGCTTGCCGATCCAGGCCAGCAGCACATAGGCCACCGGCGTCAGGTAGAGCGTGAACAGCGCCGCCAGGCCCAGCCCGCCGACGATCACCCAGCCCAGCGCCTCGCGCGCCTCGGCCCCCGCACCCATCGACAAGACCAGTGGCACGCCGCCAAGTACGGTTGAGGCCATGGTCATCATCACCGGCCGCAGGCGGATCGTCGCCGCACCGTAAGCCGCGTCCACCACCGACGCCCCCCGGTCGCGCAGCTGATTGGCGAATTCGACGATCAGGATGCCGTTCTTGGCCATGATCCCCACCAATAGCACCAGGCCGATCTGCGAATAGACGTTCAGACTGCCCCCGGTCAGGATCAGCGCGAAGATCGCGCAGGCCAGGCCCAGCGGCACCGTCGCCATCACAACCACCGCCGAGACGAAGCTTTCGAACTGCGCCGAAAGCACCAGAAACACCACCAGTAGTGCGAAACCGAAGGTCAGCAGCAGCCCGGCCGAGGTCTCGTCCAGCGTCGCGGCTTCGGCCAGCGGCACCACGCGGGTGCCCGGCTCCAGCAGGTCGGCCGACAGGCGCTGCACCTCGGCCATGGCGTCGCCCAGCGCGAAAGCCGGCGTCAGCGGCGCCGTGATCTCGACCGCGCGCATCTGCTGCTCGCGGGTGAGTTCCGGCGCCGTGGCGCGTTCCTCCAGCGTCACGAAGGCCGAAAGCGGCTGCATCTGCCCGCCCTCGGCCATCACGAAGACGCGTTCCAGATCGCCAGGGTCGCGCACCGGATTGGCGGTGGACAGCATGGTGATGTCGAAGCTGCGATCCTCGATGAACAGGCTGCCCAGCGACCGGCCATCCAGCACCGCCTGCAGCGCCTCGGCCAGCCCGTCGATCTGGATCCCCAGATCCGAGGCCGCGCGGCGGTCGACCTCGATGAAAAGCTGCGGCTGGGTGGTGTCGAAGCTCAGCTGCGCCTGACCGAAGGACGGGTTCTCGCGCATCCGGTCGACCAGCGCCTCGGCCTGATCGGCCAGCCGCTCGTAGCTTTCGCCCACCAGCGCAAAGCGCAGGCCCCGCCCCGCGCCGCGAATGCGCAGCGAATTGGGCTGGATGGCAAAGGCCTGCAGCCCGACGATCTGGCGCAGCCCGCCGTTGATCTGGCCCACGATCTCATCCTGGCTGCGGGCGCGCTCGTCCCAGGGCGCCAGCGTCAGCACCATGAACCCCCGGTTTGCCCGCCCGCCGATGCCGACGATGGAAAACACATTGGTCACCTCGCCGGACTCCTGCAGCGGGGCCACCAGCGCCTCGATATCCAGCACGCGCTGGTTCAGATAGTCCAGCGAAACCCCCTGCGGCGCGCGGATCGACAGCAGCGCCACCGCGCGATCCTCGCGCGGGGTCAGTTCCTGGCGGATCTGCGTGGTCAACAAGAGCGCCGTGACGCCGAACAGCACCGCCGCCGCCAGCACCGCCAGCGGCTGCGCCAGGGCGCCGCGCAGGGTCAGCGCGTAAAGCGCCGCCAGCCGGTCGCCCAGCCAGATCATCGGCCCGCGCGGCGGGGTTTCCGGCACCGGGCGCAGCAGCCTGCTGGCCAGCACCGGACACAGCGTAAGTGCCACCACCGAGGAGATCAGCACCGCCATCGCCAGGGTGAAGCCGAATTCGCGGAACAGCCCGCCGGTCTGGCCCGGCAGGAAGGACAGCGGCACGAAGACGGCGGCCAGCGTCGCCGTGGTGGTGACGACGGCAAAGAACACCTGCCGTGTGCCCAGCACGGCGGCCGCACGCGGACCCATCCCCTGCCCGCGCCGGCGCACGATGTTTTCCAGCACCACGATGGCATCGTCCACCACCAGACCCGTGGCCAGCACCAGCGCCAGCAGCGTCAGCACATTGACCGAGAACCCGGCCAGCCAGATCGCCGCCAGCGTGCCGATCAGCGCCACCGGCAGGGTCAGCGCCGGGATCAGCGTGGCGCGGGCATCGCGCAGGAACAGATAGATGATGGCCACCACGATCAGCAGCGCCAGGCCCAGGGTCTTGACCACCTCGGTGATGGCGCCGCGCACGAAGGTCGCCTCGTCCGAGGTGACGAAGATGCGCACGTCATCGGGCAGGATGTCCTGCACCTCGTCGATCACCGCGCGCACGGCGGTGGAAATGTCCAACGTGTTCGAGGTCGCCTGCCGCAAGACGCCGATACCGATGCCGTTCTGACCGTTGGCGCGCAGCACCGTCTCGCCCGGCGCCGGGCCCAGGCTGACCTGCGCAACATCGCCCAGAACCGTCTCGCCGCGCAGCACCAGCGCCTCGAAATCCTCGGGCGTCTCGATGCTGGCTGTGGTGCGCACGAAGATCGACTGGCTGTCGCTGGCCAGTTGCCCCGCCGGCACGTCGAAGCTGACATTGCGCAGCGTGTTGCGGATATCGGCCAGGCTCAGGCCCCGGCTGGCCAGTTCCATCATGTCCACATCGACGCGGAATACCGCATCGCGCGCGCCGAAGACCTGCAGATCCGCCACCCCGGGGGCCGAGATCAGACGGTCCTCGACCACATCCTGCACCAGCCGCGTCAGATCCTGCACCGACCGGCCCGAGGAGGTGACGCCGATGCGCATGACCGCATCGGCATTGGCGTCGGCCTTGACGATGCGCGGCTCGTCGATGTCATCGGGCAGGTTGTTGCGCACGCGCCCGATGGCATCGCGGATATCGGTGGCGGCGACGTCGATATCGACATTATCGCCGAATTCCACCGTCACCTGGCTGCGGCCGAAACGTGACTCCGACGAGATACCGCGCACGCCGGAAACCCGGCCCACCGCGCCTTCGACCACGCTGGTCAGTTCCCGGTCGATGGTCTGCGGCCCGGCGCCGGAGAAATTGGTGGTGATCGTCACCACCGGGCGGTCGACATCGGGCAATTCGCGCACCTCGGCGCCATAGAGCCCCGCCAGACCGGCGATCACGATCAGCGCATTGAGCACGAAAGCCAGGATCGGGCGGCGGATGAACAGCGCCGTGCCGGATTGCCGTGCCTGCGCTGCGTCCTCGCCCGCGGATTCGTTCATGGCATCGCGGTCTTCACTGCTGTCCGGTCTGGTGTCGCCGCTCATCGCTTCCATGCCGTCTTGCTGTTTTCCGTTGCCTGCCGCGCGGGTCGCGGTCAGGTCTCCGATGGCGCCGGGCGGGCGCGTGCCTCGGCCCCGTCGCGCCCGCCATTTTCGACTTCGCCATTCTCGCCGCGCCGCTGAGGCGCGACCTCGGCGCCCGGGCGCAGGCTCTGCACACCTTCCAGCACCACCGTGTCGCCCGGTTCCAGATCGCCGCGCAGCAGCACCCTGCCCTCGCTGCGCTGGGCAATGCGCGCCGGCACGCGATGCGCGCGCTCCTCGCGCACCACCCAGACGAATGAGCCCTCGGCGCTCCACTGGATGGCCAGCGGGTCGACGGCGGGCAGGGTGTCGCCGGTGAAGCGCATCTCGATGGCAAAGGCCATGCCGGCGCGCAGGATGTCATCATCGTTGGGGATCTCGGCCTGGATACGCAGGTTGCGCGCGGTCTCGTCCACGCGGCTGTCGATCACCCGCACATGCCCCTCCACCGTCATGTCACGCCGCGCCAGCGGAGTCAGGTCCAACGGGTCACCCGGAGCCAGCCGGCCGACCATCCGTTCGGGCACGCGGAAATCGACCAGCAGCGCCGAGCGGTCGTCGATCCGGACGATCTGGCTGGAGGTGGTCAGTTGCGCGCCGACCTCGACATCCAGCAGACCGATCCAGCCGTCGATCGGCGCCGTGACGCGGCGCCGATCCAGGTCCAGTTCGGCCTGGCGCAGGGCCAGTTCGGCATTGCGCAGCGCCAGCGCGGCATCGCGGCGCTGCACCTCGCTGGCGGTGCCGGCGGCGCGCAGACGCTCGATGCGTTCGGCCGTGGCCTCGGCTTCTTCCAGCGCGATCTGGGCGCGGTCGCGGGCAATTTCCTCGGTGGCGCTGTCCAGGCGCAGCAGCAACTGCCCCGCCTCTACCTGGGCGCCGGGGCGAACCACCACCTCCACCACACGGCCCGCGGCCTCGGGCGAGACGACGACCGAACGCAGCGCGGCGCCGGTGCCGATGGCGGCGATGCGGTCCTGCAGCGCGGCGCTTTCGGCATCCTGCACGATCACCCGCGCCGGTCCGCGCGCAAAGCCGCCGGGCGGGCCGCCGCCGCCGGGGCCGCCCGCGCCTTCCGGAGCGGCGGCAAGCGGGATACCGGCGGCGCGCATCGGCTCCAGCAAGCCCACGCGGTCCAGAATCGGATGCGAGGACGGCAACCAGATCGCCCAGGCGACCAGCCCCACGGCC
>SKNG01000135.1 GCA_007120685.1 Paracoccaceae bacterium
AGCGCGTCATGCACGGCGCGGGTGGCGGGTTGCGTGCCCTCGTTATGGATGTCCCAGCTGTCGAAATGCTGGATCGGGCCGGCGTTCATCAGGATCAGCGGCGGGTGGATGATGGGGCCGGCATTCATCAGCGCGGCGGCTAGCGCATCTTCCACCGGCTCGATGGCGCCGGGGAAGGCGGCAGAGATCACCGCCAGCGCGTGGTCCTGCAGGCGGGCGGGCAGCGCGCCGGTGGGCAGGCGCGAGGCGCGGGTGGTGATGCGCACGCTGCCGGCATCGGGCTTGCGGCAGAGCCAGGGCAGGGTGCCGGTTTCGGCGATGGCGATGTCGGCGGTGCAGCCGGCCTCGCGGATCGCCTTCATCATCAGATAGCTGCCGAAGGTGCCGGGCGGCAGGTAGATCACCTGCCCGTCCACCAGATGAGGCGCCAGCGCCTGCGCCAGTTCCTGCTGCCCGAAGGCGGGAATCGGCGCCAGGATCAGTTCGGCGCCGTCCAGCGCGGCGGCCAGATCGTCGGTCGGCGACACCGGCACCTGCCGGGTGCCGGCATGGTCGATCACCTTAACGCAGCGGCTGTCGGCCACCGGGCCGAAACTGGCCATGCTGCGCCGCCACCAGCGCACATCATGCCCGGCCTCCACCGCATCGACGACAGCGGCGAAGGATCCGTTGCCACCACCGATCACCGCGAGCTTCAGCTTCCGTTCTGCCATCAGGACCGCCTGTTCATGTATCTGCATTCATTCCGCAACGGCCACGCCGCCCGTTCCACGCGGCAATTACTTTGAGCTTGAATAAATGAAGAGTCAAGAATGTCGGTTTCAAGCATTGCCCGCAGCGCGTTCTTGCCATTGCCTTGCGCATCACGGTGCGCCCTGAGCGATTCGCACCTTCCGGTAACAGTATGCATTTGCACGCTCCCTTACCTTGGCGGCATCGCCTAGTTACCGCGCCCTTCAGCCGCCCCCCTGCCAGCCCAGATCGGCCGACAGGCCGCGCACGAAGTCCAGCGTGCGGGTGACCGCCAAATCATCCGGCCCCAGCGCGATGATGCCGGTTGGACCGATCGCGGTGACGGACAGTTTCATCGCGCCGGTATGGTCGAACACCGGCGCGGCAACGGCGCTTACGCCGGGGATCGGCACGTCATGGGTGATGGCGTAGCCCGCCTGCGCCACAAGGGCGACACGGGCGCGCCAGTCGGACTCGCTGGCCGCCCATGCCTGCCGCCAGTCACGCCCGCGCGCGGCGATCTCGGCCGAGATGACGGGTTCCGTGCGGCGCGGGCTGTGCAGCGCGGCAAACAGCGCGCCGGTGGCCGTGTTGGTCATGCCGAAGATGCCGCCGGGCTGGACATTGGCATGGATGCGGCTGGGGCTTTCCTCGACATGCACGATGGTCACGCCATGCAACCCCCAGACCGAGACCGCGACCATCAGTTGCAACTCCTCCACCAGCGCGGGCACGCGGCGGATGGTCTCGCGGTAGGCATTCAGCCCGCGCAACCGGCTGAGACCCAGATCCAGCGCAAAGGGGCCCAGCGAATAAAGCCCGCGCTCGGTCTGTTCCACCAGCCCGGTGTTGCGCAGGCTGACCAGATAGGGGTGCAGTTGCGAGGCCGAGATGCCCAGCGCATCGGCCAGATCACGCAGCATTACCGGCCCCTGCGCACCGGCCAGATGGCGCAGGATCGTGCCCGCCGTTTCCAGCGACTGCACCCCGCGCTGGGCGCGGGGAACCGCCGAAAGCTTCGTGCTGCTGTCCTCTTCCGCCATCGCGCCCCGTTCGCGTTACTAATTGCCCCCCGCCATATGTCGCGCGGCGATATAGCCAAAGGTTATCGCCGGCCCAAGCGTGATGCCGCCGCCCGGATAGTTGCCACCCATGATCGAGGCCGCGTCATTGCCCACGGTATAAAGCCCCTCGATGGGCTTGCCATCCTCTGCCAGCACCCGCGCGTTCTCGTCGGCCTTCAGCCCGGCGAAGGTGCCCAGATCGCCGATCACCAGCTTGACGGCGTAAAAGGGCGCGGTCTTTATGGGGGCCAGGCAGGGGTTGGGCTTGTGCTCGGGGTCGCCCAGCGAGCGGTTGTAGCTGGTGCTGCCCTTGCCGAAGGCCGGATCCTCGCCGCGCCGCGCATGGGTGTTGAACTCGGCCACCGTGCGTTCCAGCGCCGCGCCATCGGCGCCGAACTGTGCGGCCAGCTTGCGCAGGCTCGGGGCCCGCAGCAGATAGCCGTCGCGGATCAGCTTGCCGTAGGGCACCGGCGCGGGTTTGGCGAAGCCCAGGCCATAGCGGCGAAAGGCGCGGTGGTCGGTGATGAACCAGGCCGCGATCTCGCCGCCTTCCTCGCGGTTGCGGGCAACCATGGCCTGGCAGAAATCGTGGTAGGACTCGGCCTCGTTCACGAAACGGGTGCCGGAGCGGGTCACGGCGATTACCCCGGGTTTGGAGCGGTCCACGAAATGCGGGAAGGTGCCCAGCGTGCCGTCGGCGCGGCGCGGGCGAGAGATCGGCACCCAGGCGGCGGCATGGGGCAGGCTGGTGTCCACCGTCGCGCCGACGCTTTCGCCCAGCCGCAGCCCGTCACCCGTGTTGCCCGGCGGCGCGGGCGAGGCGTGTTCATGGCCCGAGGGCGCATGCGGCATCAGGTCCTTGCGCCGCACCGCATCCTGCGGGAAGCCACCGGCAGCCAGCACCACGCCGCGCCTTGCATGCACCTCGACCGGCCCTTTCGGCCCTTCCACCCGCGCGCCGGTGACGCGGCCTGCGTCGTCGCGGATGAGGTCGCGCACCGGCGCATCGGTCCAGATCGGCACGCCCTTGGCGAAGGCCGATTTCGCCAGCCGGCCAACCAGCGCATTGCCGTTCATCAGCCGCATCGGCCGGCCGTGAAAGGCCATGTCGCGCAGGAACTTGAAGAACAGCACCACGACGTAGAAGGCCGAGACAGGCGAGCGCAGCACATTGAAGAAATGCAGCAATTCCTTGCCCGAGCCGATCATCATGCCCAGAAAGGTGATCTCCTGCAGCGGCGGGCGCAGGCGCTTGATCTCGCGCCCCAGTTCGCGCCCGTCGAAGGGCCGCGCAATGATCGAGCGCCCGCCATCCTTGCCGCCCGGCGCGGTAGGGTGATAGTCGGCGAAGGTGGGGCCGAGGTCGAATTGCAGGGCGGTCTGCGTCTCGAAGAATTCCACCGCGCGGGGGCCGGTATCCAGGAACGCATCGACGCGGGCGGCGTCGAAATGTTCGCCCGCCTCGTGCTGCAGGTAGGTCCGCGCCTCCTCGATACTGTCCTGCACGCCCTCACGCTGCGCCGGCCCGTTGCAGGGGATCCACATCCAGCCGCCGGACCGCGCGGTGGTGCCGCCGAAGACAGGCTCCTTTTCCACCACCAGCACCTCCAGCCGCCGATGCGCTGCCGCCACCGCCGTGGCCAGCCCCCCCGCACCGGACCCCACCACCAGAACATCGCATTCGTGCCGTTGCATGGCTTCCCCCCTCACGCGGCCAGATAGCCGCCATCGACCGGCAGCAACGCGCCGGTGACATAGCTGGACATCGTTGACGCCAGAAACAGCACCGGGCCGACCAGTTCCTCTGGCTGGCCGGTGCGGCGCATGGGCGTATGGGCCATGAAGCGGCCCAGCGCATCGGGGTTGGCGCGGGTGTCCTCGGTCATCGGCGTGTCGATCACCCCGGGCGCCAGCGCGTTGACCCGCACGCCGTCGCCCGCCAGTTCCACCGCCAGCGCGCGGGTCAGTTGCAGCACCGCGCCCTTGGACGCCGCATAGGCCGCCACCCCCGGCCCGGCGGTGACCGCCATGATCGAGGCCATGTTCACCACCCGCCCCTGTTGCGCGCGCAGTTGCGGCAGCAGCGCATGGGTCAGGTTCAGCGTGCCGGTGGCGTTGACGGCCAGCGTGGCGTCCCAGTCGGTGGCGAAATCCGCGTCTTCGGCGCGGCTGCGGCGGATGATCCCGGCGTTGTTGACCAGAATCGCCACCGGCCCCAGCGCCGCCTGCACCGCCTCGGCAAAATCCGCACAGGCCGCGCGGTCGGCCACGTCCAGCCCCCAACCCTTTGCCTGACCGCCCCCGGCCCGGATCGCCTGCGCTGTTGCCTCGGCGCTGGCCGCGTCGATATCGCAGGCCGACACCACGGCCCCCGCCCGCGCCAGCCCAAGCGCGATGGCCCGGCCGTTGCCGCGCCCCGCGCCGGACACCACCGCAACCTGCCCGGCTATCCCCTCCATCACGGCCTCTTTTTGTCAGTTGCAAAACGATTTGACTATTTCTAACCTCGATTCCGGGCCTCGGGTCAAGCCAAACGGTTGCAAAACCGCCAGACCGGCCCGAAGCTGAACGAGGGAGTCGGCCGGGCGCGGAGGAGCGCGCGGCCTTGTCGAAAACGGGAGGGAAGACATGAACAGAACCGTAATTGCCGCCGCGGCCAGCGCGGCGCTTGTGCTTGGCGCGGCGCCGGGGCTGGCGCAGAACCGCAGCTTCGATCTGCAAAGCGTCTTCGGGCTGCAGGTGCCATCCATCGGCCCCAGCCCGCAGCACTGGGCCGACCGCGTGAACCTGATGACCGGCGGCGAGGTCACCATCAACGTCCATGGCGCCG
>SKNG01000083.1 GCA_007120685.1 Paracoccaceae bacterium
AGGGTGAAGACCACATCGGCGGCCGTCATCGGCGTGCCGTCATGGAAGGTCACGCCCTCGCGCAGGTGGAAAGTATAGGTCAGCCCGTCATCCGAGATGTCCCAGCGATGCGCCAGCCCGGGGTTGACAGAGCCGTCGGGGCCGAAGCGGGTCAGGCCCTCGAAGATGTTGGAATAGGTCACCTCGCGGATTGCCGCCGCGGCACCGCTGGTCGGATCCAGGTTCGGCGGCTCCAGCACCATGCCGACATTGATGTCGGTGCGCTGCGCCAGCGCCGGCGTCGCGATCAGCGCCAGCACCGGCGCCAGCGCCGCCAGCACGATCTTCAGTGTTCTTGTCATTGCAACCTCCATGCACCTGTTGGGCGCTATCAGCTTATGCAAGCCATGGGAGCGAGGGAAGCCATGATTTGCGTTTTTGTTGGCGTGCGAACAACCCTGTCCTCGCCCCTTGCGCCGGCTGGGGGCATGGGCAAGGATGCCTGCGACCATCACCGGATCAGGAGCGCGCGATGAGTGACACCCCCCTTTGGCAGCTATCCGCGACCGATCTGGCCGGACAGACCCGCAGCGGCGCGGTGACGGCCGAGGCCGCGGTGGCCGACACCGTGGCCCGCATGCGCGCGGTCAATCCGGGGTTGAACGCCGTTGTCACCGATCTGGGCGAGGCGGCGCTGGAGGCGGCGCGCGGGCTGGACAGGGCGCGGGCCGGGGGCGCTGATCCGGGGGTGCTGCATGGCGTGCCGGTGACGATCAAGATCAATGTCGATCAGAAGGGCCAGGCCAGTTCCAACGGGGTGGTGGCGCTGAAGGATCTGATCGCGCCGGGTGACGCGCCGCTGGTGCGCGCGTTGCAGGATGCGGGGGCGGTGGTGATCGGGCGGACGAACACACCGGAATTCAGCTTCCGCGCCGATACCGACAACCCGCTTTTCGGGCGCACCCACAATCCCTGGGGGCGGCACATCAGCGCCGGCGGCTCTTCCGGGGGCGCGGGGTCGGCGGTGATGGCCGGGATGGGGCCCTTGGCGCATGGCAACGATATCGGGGGGTCGTTGCGATTTCCGGCCTCGGCCAATGGCGCGGTGACGGTAAAGCCGGGGCTGGGCCGGGTGCCGGCCTGGAACCCCTCGCAAAAGGCCGAGCGGGGGCTCTTGGCGCAACTCATGTCCGTGCAGGGCCTGATCACGCGCCATGCGCACGACCTGCATCTGGCGATGCCCGTAATCACCGCGCCGGACTGGCGCGATCCGTTCCAGGCACCGCTGCCCTGGCGGGGCGCCGCGCTGGAGGGGCCGATCCGCGTGGGATTCACTCAGGCAACCTATGCTTTCGACCTGCACCCCGAGGTCGCGGCGGCGCTGGCGGCGGCGCGCGAGGCGCTGAACGATGCGGGCTACGTGGTGGAAGAGATCGACCCGCCCTGCATGCCGGAAATGGCCGAGACCGGCTATCGCGCCATCTTGACCGAGGTGTCGGTGCTGATGAAGCGCGATATCGACACCGCCGGCAGTTCCACCATCCGCGCCATATTCGACGAGTATTTCCGCCAGTTCCCGCCCTATGACACCGACGCCTATCTGCAGGCCATCGCCCGCCGCACGCATTTCGCGCGCGAATGGGCGGCGCTGACCGACCGCTATCCGCTGGTGCTGACCCCCTTCCTGCCGCATCCCTTCTTCGCGCCCAACCGTGACGCAGAGGGCGCCGAGGGCATGCGCGAGGTGCTGGGGGCAGCGCTGTGGTCCTATTCGATGAACTTCATCGGCATGCCGGCGGGCAATCTGCCCACCCGGCTGGCCGATCTGCCGCAGGGGCCGGTGCCCATCGGCGTGCAGATCGTCGGTCGGCGCTGGCGCGAGGATCTGGTGGTCGATGCGATGGCGGCCATCGAGGACAGGCTGGGCGCGCTGGCGCCGCAGCTTTGGGCGCGGATGGGATAGGGGCTGGCGGCGGTGCCTCGCAGCGGGCGCGATACGCCGGGGCGGCGAGAAAGCGCGTTGGAACGCGCTTTCGCACGGGCCTTCGAAGGCCCGTCTGCCCCGGCCGGTCCCGCGCGCCTTGCCCGTGACGGCGCGCCATGACCCCGGCGCAACTGGCTATCCTTGCAATCCTCGCGCTGACCATGGCGCTGTTCGTCTGGGGCCGGTTCCGGCACGATGTGGTGGCGTTGATGGCGCTGATGGCCTGCGTGCTGGCCGGGCTGGTGCCGGCGGCCGACGCCTTTGCCGGCTTCGGCCATCCGGCGGTGATTACCGTGGCCTGCGTGCTGGTGCTCAGCCAGGGGTTGCAGAATACCGGCGCCGTGGACTGGCTGGCCCGCGCTATCCTGCCGCGTCAGTCGGGCAGGGCCGGCAGCATGCTGGCGCTGATGGGTCTGGGCGCGTTGCTCTCGGGCTTCATGAACAATGTCGGCGCCATGGCGCTGCTGATGCCGGTGGCCGTGCAACTGGCTCACCGGCTGGACCTGACGCCGGGGCAGGTGCTGATGCCCTTGTCCTTCGGCACCATCCTGGGCGGCATGACCACGCTGATCGGCACGCCGCCCAATCTGATCGTCTCGGGCTTCCGGGCGGAGCTGGGCGCGGGGCCGTTTGCGATGTTCGATTTCGCGCCGGTGGGGGCAGCGGTGGCGGTGCTGGGCGTGGCTTTCGTGGCGTTGGTGGGCTGGCGGCTGGTGCCGGCGCGCAAGGCCGCGGCGGCCGAGGGGTTTGATACCGGCAGCTACGTGACCGAGGCGCGGGTGCCGGAAAAGAGCGGTGCCATCGGCCAGACCCTGCGCGCCTTCGAGCGCGAGATCGAGGACAGCGGCGCTCAGGTTGTCGGCCTGGTGCGCAACGAGGTGCGCATGACCGCGCCGCATGGCGGCCGGCGCATCCGGGAAGGCGACATCCTGGTGCTGGATGCCGATGTCGAGGCCTTGGCCGAGGCGCTGTCGGTGCATGGCATCAGGCTGGAGGAACAGGGCGGCTCCTCGGAGGAGGACGTGCCGGAGGACGGGGGCGATGCGCCGGAGGAAGCCGCAAAGGGCGAGGGCGAGAAGCCCGAGCGCAAGGACCCGGCCCGCGACGAGGATATCGTGTTGCGCGAACTGGCCGTGCTGCCGGGCTCGACGCTGGTGGGCCGCACGGCCAGCGAGATGCGGTTGCGCACGCGCTACGGGCTGAACCTGCTGGCGGTCTCGCGCGCCGGTCACCCGCCGCGCGCCCGGCTGCGCACGCTGCGGCTGAAGCCGGGGGACCTTCTGCTGATGCAGGGCCCGGCCGAGGTGATGGCGGATTTCATCAACGATACCGGCTGCGTACCGCTGGGCGAGCGCGCGCTGCGCCTGCCCGAGCGGCGCATGGCGATGATCGCCGCCTTGATCATGCTGGGCGCGGTGGGGGTGGTCACGGCCGGGCTGCTGCCGGCGGCGCCGGCCTTTGCGCTGGGGGTCGTGGCCTCGATGCTGTTGCGCACCGTGCCGCCGCGGCAGGTCTATTCGGCCATCGACTGGCCGGTGGTGGTGCTGCTCGCGGCGCTGATCCCGGTGGCGGGCGCGATGCAGGATACCGGCGCGGCCGATGTGCTGGCGCGGTTTCTGGTGGAGAGCATCGCGCAGGGCCACGCGGTGGCGGCGCTGGCGGTGGTGATGGTGGTGACGATGTTCCTGTCGGATGTGATGAACAACGCCGCCACCGCCGCCGTGCTGTGCCCCATCGCCATCGGCATCGCGGCCGCGCTGGGGGTCAATGCCGACACCTTCCTGATGGCGGTGGCCATCGGGGCCTCTTGCGCCTTCCTGACGCCGATCGGGCATCAGAACAACACGCTGATCCTGGGGCCGGGCGGGTTCCGCTTCGGCGACTACTGGCGGCTGGGCCTGCCGCTGGAGGTGCTGGTGGTGGCGGTATCGATCCCGCTTTTGCTGATCGTCTGGCCGCTTTGACCCTTCTGCCGCGCCTGGCGTGCCCCGGCAGGGTCATCGCATTTGGCCTCGGGCCCTCGGGGATCGCCGAAGACGGGCTTTCGAAAGCCCGTCCGGACGCGCCTTCGAAGGCGCGTTGCCTAGCGCAGTCGGTGCCACAGATCAGCATGGACCCAGCGCAAGGCGCCTCGGCGCGATGCAACGGCGTCAAATGCGAACCCCTTGTCCCCCAAGGCGTCCCGGCCGGTTGCCGGGCCGGCCGATCCGTGCCAGTCTTGCCGCCAATCAGGTGACCGCAACCCATGACCTCTTCGCCCAGCACACCCACCGGCACCGCCGCAGCGGGGGCCGGCGATTTCCCGTCCATCGCAACGGCAGGGGTGGATGCCTTCCTGATCCGCTTCGGCACCCGCCTGACCGAACCCGCCAACCGCGCCGCGCTGGCCTTTCGCGCCGCCGCCGAGGCGCAGGACTGGCCCGGTGTGCGCGAACTCTCCACGGCGTTGACCTCGGTGCTGCTGCGCTTCGACCTGCGCGCCACCGATCACGCCGCCCTGCGCGCCCGGCTGCAGGCGCTGCTGGCCAGCCGCGACTGGCAGGCGGCCGCTTTGCCCGAAGGGCGGCGGCTGTGGCAGGTGCCGGCGGTCTTCGGCACCGATCTGGCGCCGCAACTGGACGAGGCCGCGGCGCTGGCCGGGCTTTCGCCGGCGCAGGCGGTG